>NZ_WXYI01000050.1:0-1375 GCF_009872315.1 Gordonia sp. YY1
CGTAGTGGTCCCGGAGCGGGCGCCGGCATCGATCTGGGCTTGTACGGCCCATCGACGTACCGTCTCCCCGCCGACACCGACCTGCTTGGCGATCGCTTCGGCCGCGGCAGTCAACGACGTGTACTCGCCGCCGTGGGCCTCCAGCAACCGCAAGGCCCTCGAACGGACCTCCGGATCGATTTTCTTAGGCATGTGCCCATCCTTCCTGACTCAGAAGGAAGCGGCATCAAACCTGGGGTGATTCAGGATGTCGACGGCGGTGATGCGGCGGAGTTCGGCGTCGACGCTGTTGTCGAGGCGGGCGGCTTTGAGTCGGTGGAACAGTTTGTCCGCTCGCGCGAACAGCACTGTTTTGCGTCGGCCGATGGCCATGTGGCCCAACGCGTTTGCTAGGTGTGTTTTGCCGACTCCGACGGGGCCGAGCAGGATCGCGGAGTGGCCGGCGTCGATGAACCGCAGGGTGGTGAGGTCCTCGAGCAGGGGGCGGTCGTAGAGTAGATCGTCTGCCGCGCGCCAGTTGTCGATCCGCATGCTGGGGTCGAGACCTGCCTTGGCTGATCGTCGGGCGGCGGAGCTGGATTCACGCCGTGAGACTTCATCGGCGAGCAATTGTTGCAGGAACGTCAGGTGCGAGGTTTTGTGTTGGCGGGCCAGGGCTGCGCGTTGGGGCAGGGTGTCGGCGAGGGCTCCGAGTTTGAGGGTTTTGAGCAGGCCGAGCATGTCGGCGCCGACATGCTCGGGCACACTGTTGGTGGTTCGGGTCATCGGTTCACTCCTGAATGGTGTTGTCGGGGTTAGGAACAAGTGTCAACTGTGTTCTGTTGGTTGCGTATTCGGAGGGGTCGCGGGCAAAGCGAGACGATTCCGACCCGGCGGCCACGGGCATGTCCGGGGTGGTGTTCTCGGTGGCCTGCTCAAGCATCGAGGCGATCTTGGGCACGGCGATGACATCGAACTCCAGGGCGGTGGCACAGGCAGCATCGACAGGTCCGGGCCCGTAGGTGCGCACCAGGCCGAGCAGGGTGTACACCGCCCGCACCCGAGACCACGGGCGCGGGTCGTCGACGATACGGGCCGCGTAGAGCCCGATATGGGGGCCGTGATGCTCGCAGGTGGCCTGCAGCTTGCTGATGTTGCGCAGCGCGTAGGCGGCCTTGTCTGCGGGGTAGTCGTTGGGGTCGGTGCTCTGCCCACCGGCGGGCTGGCGCCGGGTGTTGCTTGACCAACTCGCCGCGGTGATAGAACTTCACCGCTTCGCTGTCCAGGCGAACGTCCAGTGTCGAGCCGATCCAGGTTTCTGTCAAGCCCCGAGTTTTGTGGAGAGTCGGTTAGCTGGTTTCCTGTAACAGAATCCGATGAAGGTTGTCGCCGTGGG
>NZ_WXYI01000051.1:0-1329 GCF_009872315.1 Gordonia sp. YY1
TGTCAAGCCCCGAGTTTTGTGGAGAGTCGGTTAGCTGGTTTCCTGTAACAGAATCCGATGAAGGTTGTCGCCGTGGGCCTGCCAATGGAGTTCCTCGAACTCCGCCGGCGGAACATGCCCGATCTCGCCATGGAGCCGTCGCTGATTGAACCAATCGACATACTCAGCGACAGCGATCTCGACATCGTCGATTCCCTGCCAGGGCCCCTTGTTGCGGATCAACTCGGCCTTGAACAAACTGTTGTAGGCCTCCGCCATCGCATTATCGTACGAATCACCCCGTGAGCCAACGGAAGCCACCGCTTCCGCGTCGGCGAGTCGCTCGGTGTACCGAACCGCACGGTACTGCACGCCGCGGTCGGAATGGTGGACCAGCCCCGACAGATCCGCCCCGCCGTGGGTGCGTCGCCAGATCGCCATCTCCAGCGCGTCGAGAGCCAGGTCGGTATACAAGGAGGTCGCGACCTGCCAGCCGACAACCATCCGGGAGAACACGTCGATGACGAAGGCTGCATAGACCCAACCGGAGAATGTCTTGACGTAGGTGATGTCGGCAACCCACAGCTCGTTCGGGGCGTCGGCGACGAACCTGCGCTCGACCAGATCCGCGGGTCGTTCGGTCTCAGCCTTCGGTCGGGTGGTGCGTGGACCCTTCGCCCGCACAATACCTTTCAAGCCTGCCTTTCTCATCAATCGTTCCACGGTGCAACGCGCCACCGGCACCTGCTGCCGCTTCAGTTCGGCATGGACCTTGCGGACGCCGTACACGCCGTAGTTCTCGGCGTGGATCGTGGTGATCTGTTCGGTCAGCTCCCGATCCCGGATCGTGCGTCTCGCTTCGGGACGTGCCGTGGCGGCGTAGTAGGTGCTCGGCGCGATCGCCGCGTCGGTCTGTTCCAACGCCTCGCAGATCGGCTGGACGCCGTGCTCGTGCTTGTGACGGTCGATGAACTCGACCTTCATCTGTGTGGACGGTCCAACTCCGTCGCGAAGAAAACCGAGGCCTGCTTCAAGATCGTGTTCGCGCGACGCAGCTCGCGGTTCTCGCGTTCGAGTTCGGCGATGCGGGCGGCGTCGTCGCTGGTGGTGCCCGGCCGTAGGCCTTCGTCGGTTTCGGCGCGTTTGACCCAGGTCCGCAGTGCCTCGGGGTGGACGCCGAGCTGGTCGGCAATGCGCTTGAGGGCGCCGGCCCGAACGGCGGGGTCCTTGCGGGCATCGATGGCCATGCGAGTGGCGCGTTCGCGTAGCTCGTCGGGGTATTTCCGTGGTGCGACCATACTGGTCATCCTTCCGGGTTTTGATTGCCTCCATCAAACCCGGGGCGCTTCA
>NZ_WXYI01000052.1:0-1302 GCF_009872315.1 Gordonia sp. YY1
TGTGGTTCCCCCGGAATCGTGGAGGACTCCTCTATGCGGCTTCGGGCTCGGTGACTGCGGTGTTCTCGTAGTCGACCGGACTCATCATCCCGATCGCGCTGTGGCGACGCTGGTGATTGTAGAAGCCGTAGCACCACTCCAACACGACCGCCTGCGCCTCCATGATAGTATGGAACTCGTTGCGTGACAACACTTCCCACTCCAAAGAAGAGAAGAATGCCTCCGCTGCGGCGTTGTCGAAACACGATCCGACCCGGCCCATCGACTGCCGGATACCCATCTTCTGGCACAGCCTGGTGAACCGTTTCGCGGTGTACGTCGACCCACGATCGGTGTGGAAAATCAGCTTCTGCGCATCGTCATCACGCCATATCGCCTGCATACCGCCCCGCGTGGCGACCGCCATCTCGATCGCCGCACACGCCAACGCTGCATCCGGGTGACGACTGGTGGCCGCCCCCAGCAGGCGGCGACTGTAGAGGTCGATGACCGTGGCCAGATACAGCTTGCCCGCCGCGGTCGGGATCTCGGTGATGTCGCCGACCCACCGCTGATCGGGGCACTGTGCGGTGAAATCGCGACCCAACAAATCGGGGAACTTCGGGGCGGTCTTGTCCTGACGGGTCAGCCCGTTGCGCCGGCGGATCCGCCGCGCGACCAGGCCCTGACGACACATCGAATCAGCGACAGTCTTCTCGGTCACCGTCCACCCGTCAGCACGCAGATCCGCATGCAGGCGCGGTGACCCGTGCAGGCCGCGGGCCTTGTCGAACGCCACCGCCACGGCCCGGTCGATGGTGTCCCGGCGATAGTCGCGGGTGGTGTGCAAACCCGTTGCCGCACCCGGCGATTGGGTCCGCTTATGCCATTTGTAGAACCACGCCTCGCTGACCCCGAGCAGCCGGCAGGACACCGCGTGTGGCACCCGATAGTTGGTCCTCTGGTCGGCGATAAAGCGTGCCACGCTCACTTCGTCGCCTCCTTCACCCACAGGACCACTGATCGCTTGAGGACATCACGCTCCATGCGCAGCTCGGCGACCTCGTCACGCAACCGTTTGAGCTCAGCAGCGTCATCAACGGTCAGCTCGCCGCGGCCCTCCCGCTCGGCGCGCGCCCGGTTGACCCAGTTACCCAAGGTGCCCTCGTTGACCCCCAGGTCTCGAGCGACCTGGGCGATCGGCTTACCTGTCTCCTCGACGATCCGGACCGCCCCATCACGAAACTCCCGGTCGTACTTCTTCCGCTTCTCTGGCATCGTGCTCCTCATTATCGATGCCTCTACGGTTCGGGGGGAACCTCA
>NZ_WXYI01000053.1:0-1260 GCF_009872315.1 Gordonia sp. YY1
GAGTTGCCGAACTCGCGGAACGGGTCGAGCCCGAAAACGGTGCAGTCCGAGGCCGGGCCGGTCGAGCTGAACGTCCCCTCGTGACCGTGCCGGCACCTTCACCCCACGTCTGGTGCCGAAGGGCTCCCGCCGGCTCGGGGGGCTCGATGACATGATCATCTCGCTCTATGCCGGCGGCATGACGTTACGCGACATCCAGCATCATCTGGCCTCGACGATCGGCACCGATCTGTCCCACGAAACGATCTCCAAGATCTGCGACGAGGTCCTCGATGCGGTCGATGAATGGCAGAACCGGCCGCTGGAAGCGTTGTATCCCGTCATCTACCTCGACGCCCTGGTGGTGAAGGTCAAAGACGGCGCACACGTCCGAAACAGACACGCCCACATCGCTATTGGCGTGGACATGACCGGCGTCAAACATGTGCTGGGAATCTGGATTCAGGCCGAGGAAGGCGCGAAGTTCTGGGCCGGGGTATGTGCGAATCTGGCCAACCGCGGCGTGCGTGACGTGCTCATCGTGTGCTGCGACGGACTGACTGGATTCCCCGAGGCAATCGAGGCGACCTGGCCACTGGCCACGGTCCAGACCTGCGTGGTGCATCTGATCCGCAACTCAATGCGATTCGTGAACTACAAGGACCGCAAAGACGTCGCCCGGGCGATCAAACCGATCTACACCGCCCCCGACGCCGATACTGCCCGCCACGAATGGGAGGCCTTCCGTGACTCGGAACTGGGCGTCAAATACCCGAGTGCGGCAATGGCTTTCGACCGTGCCTGGGACCGGTTCATTCCGTTCTTGGCGTTTCCTCCCGAGCTCCGCAAGGTCATCTACACCACCAACTCGATCGAGTCGCTGAACTACCAGCTCCGCAAGGTGATCAAGAACCGCGGCCACTTCCCCAACGACGTCGCAGTCCGCAAACTCCTGTGGCTGGCCATCTGCGACATCGAGGACAAACGCGCCCGGCAACGAGAGAAGGAACGCGGCAAGCCCGCCGCCACCCGCAAAGCCCCCGGACGACTCGTCGAGGGGCAAGTCGTGACGAACTGGAAACAGGCCCTCGGGCAACTCGCCCTGGCCTACCCCGACCGCATCGAACCCCACCTCAACTAGTCCCCCACAGCAACCACACGAAACCCAGGAGTCACGTTCTTACACAAACATCTTGACAAGCTCGCCAGACGCAGCCGGCCAGTCGGGGACAACGGTGAATTACGGTGAGACATGAAGACCTCCGGGTTGAGGAGCGGTTC
>NZ_WXYI01000054.1:0-1202 GCF_009872315.1 Gordonia sp. YY1
GGCTGGTCCCCAGCGGCGTAGGACGCGGACTTTGATGATGCGTCGTTCGGTGCGGGTCGGTGTGCGATTGGGGCTGCAATGCGGACGGCTGCTGCGATCGACCATCCCGGCCGGCCCGTGTTCGCGGTAGCGGCGGACCCAGCGTTGGGCGGTGGTCGGGGCGACCTGAAAGCGTTCAGCGGCACGGCAAATCGACCAACCATCCTCCACCACACATCGAGCAAGACGTAGGCGACCCAGTTCGGTCAGTGGGGCGTTACGGTGGGACACGAAGACCTCCGAGTTGAGCAGTGCTTACCTAGGCAGTTCGCACTTCCTCGGAGGTCTTCGTCATGTCATCCCGCCACGCCGTACCTAACGTCCGTGGTTAGTACAGCTAGCCCGACGTCTCGTCGACGTCGTGTGGGCACTTATTCGAGATGGACGGTTGTGGACCCCCCAGCCCGTCGCTCCGCCAACGAACTCACCGGTTGCCGCGTAGATTGCTCGTTGCGAGCGCGCCTCACGAAAGGTGTCGGCGGAAGTTGATACAACTTTCGGGTGCAATCGAAACATGAGGGGTCTGCGTCGGAGCGTCGGCGCCACTGGCGCGGTGAGCGCAAGGCTGTGTTGGTTCGGGTGCCCGTCGGGCTCGCCGAGCAACTCGCGGCGGAAGCGTCGAGTCGAGGCACGTCTGTCAGCGAGTGTGCTGCCGCGATCCTTGCAGACGCACTACACGAAGGGTCAGTAGCGTGACTCGAGTTGTGCAGACCGCCGCCACCGAGGTTAAGGACACTCTCGCGCTGCGGAAGGCCCGTGGTGCGTTCTTCACACCGCCGGCGCTCGCCGACTTCGTCTCTCGTTGGGCAGTCCGTGATCCTCTTGACAGCGTCTTGGAGCCGTCGTGTGGCGAAGCTGCGTTTCTGACATCAGCGGCGAGTCGACTGGACGAGCTCGGGGCGCCACGTGCTCATGCCCAGCTCGACCACGTGCGAGTCCGAGAACGCCGAGAGCGCCGCGACCTTCCCCTGCCCAACAGTCCAGACAGCGACTGAGCGACGGCGGCCGCACGATTCGTGGTTGAGGCGAAGGCTGCGTGAGCGACACGCGAGCGGGGGTGTCAGATGGTCTGTGTAAGTCCAAGTACTCATCAGTGAGAGGAAGATCTATGAGCATGGCCCTAGACGACAAGCAGCACGACAACGGCGACCGGCAGTTGCCTG
>NZ_WXYI01000055.1:0-1194 GCF_009872315.1 Gordonia sp. YY1
TCCGGATCGATTTTCTTAGGCATGTGCCCATCCTTCCTGACTCAGAAGGAAGCGGCATCAAACCTGGGGTGATTCAGTTCGGGATAAGCATCCGAGGCCCTCCCGGTAGGGGAGGAACGCCACCTGAGTAGCCGGCCCAAATCGCGAAGTAGCAGTCGTCGGAGCTGCGCGTCGCCGCTGCCAGGGCTCTGCACGTCCTGGCGATGATGGCGTGCTCGTCGCCCGCATAGACGGCCTGCGTGAAGTCTTCGGTCGGATAGCGCTGGTGCCTGTGGACTGGATCTGGAACAAAACGGACACGCGCATCCTCCTCGAACTCAGGAGGCCCGAACAGCACAAGCGACTTCCACGCGTCGCGAATTCGGGTGATCCAGTCCGCTGGCGAGACGTCGGACAGAAACGCAGCACGAGACGACCATGCGCCAAAGGCGCTGCGGCCATCGTTTTCGACCAAGGGGGTGCTTGGGCGGCAGCGTGAGGTAGGGGTTGGCTTAGGCCAGCCCGTTGCGCAGCTGATGTAGTACACGGTGCTCGACTTGACATAATGTATCTTATCGGCACTCAACGAGGCCGAGTAGAAACAGATGAGAGGACTCGACCCAGTCCATCTCGAGTGACCGTGCAGGTTGCGCCGGTGCGTGTGGCGTGCCGCCGCTCGCTCGGGTCATCGTTCTCGCACTTCGGTGCTGGTTTAGCCAAACAGATGAGAGATTCTCGCGTACATTGAGTTGATGCAGAGCGTCCCGGGCCGGCTCCCTGAGTTCCTCGCCAACGGTGTCGTCGGTCTCTTGCGGCCTGAAGACCGAGTGTTCGAGGCGATGCTGGACGGCTGGCGGGCGCAGATGCTGGCGCGTGGCCTAGGTGTGCCGTTTATCCGGTCGTCCTGCAGCTTGGTGGCGCGTTTCCAGGAGCACTCGAACGAGTATCCGTGGACCTGGCAACCCATCCATGTCGATGAGTTCCTCGCTGATCGGCGCACCGGTCCCAAAGCTGTCTCGGTGTCGACGCTGCGCGCGAACGCTGGCACTATTCGGGCGTTCTGCTATTACGTCACTGACGAAAGGTACGGGTGGGCTACCTTCTGTAGCAAAGCGTTCGATGACGTTCCCGCTCAAGTTGAAGCGCCCCGGGTTTGATGGAGGCAATCAAAACCCGGAAGGATGACCAGTATGGTCGCACCACGGAAATACCCCG
>NZ_WXYI01000056.1:0-1190 GCF_009872315.1 Gordonia sp. YY1
GTGTCGGCGGGGAGACGGTACGTCGATGGGCCGTACAAGCCCAGATCGATGCCGGCGCCCGCTCCGGGACCACTACGAAGGAGTCCGCCGAGATCAAGCGCCTCAAGGCCGAGAACAAGCAGTTACGAGAAGACGTTGCCATTCTGAAAGCAGCGACAACTTTCTTCGCGGGGGAACTCGACCCCCGCAACCGATGATCGTGGCGTTCATAGATCAGATGCGCGCCAACGGGTTTGCGGTCGAGTCGATCTGCCGGGTCCTGCGTGGGCAGGGCTGCCAGATTGCCGCACGAACCTACCGGGCATGGCGATCACGCACGCCTGCCGCACGGACGGTCTCTGATGCCCACGTCGTCGATGCGGTGCGCACTGTCGTCTGGCGCACCGGTGACGACGGCCGGCGGAAGATGACTCCCGAGGGCCTCTACGGGCGGGTGAAGATGCGCGCCCATCTGCATCGCACAACTCTGCCTGGGGTGTCCTATGGTGCCGTTGATCGAGCGATGAAAGTGTTAGGCCACCAAGGAATTCGACGGTCGAAGGGAGTCCGAACGACCGTCAGATCCGCTGATGGTGTCCGCGCGGAGGATCTGTTGAACCGACAGTTCAGTGCTGCCGAACCGAACCGGGTTTGGGTGACCGATTTCACCTACTGCCGGACCTGGGCTGGGTGGGTGTATGTGGTGTTCATCATCGACGTGTTCTCCCGTCGAATCGTGGCATGGCATGCCTCGACATCGAAGTCGGTGGAGTTGGTGACAGTCCCGCTTCGGATGGCACTGTGGCAGCGCAATCGGGAAGGGCATCCGGTGAAAGCTGCTGAGCTTATTCATCATTCGGATGCCGGAAGTCAGTACACATCGGTTACACTGACTGAGCGTCTGCGACTCGAAGACATCGCAGCGTCGATCGGATCGGTCGGGGACGCCTACGACAACGCGCTGGCCGAGTCGGTGAACGGCTTGTACAAGACCGAGTGCATCCGGACCACGATCTTCCACTCCGGCCCGTACCGGACGATCTCCGACGTCGAGTTCGCGACCGCTGGTTGGGTCGACTGGTACAACAACAGCAGGTTGCACTCGAGTATTGGCCAGATTCCCCCGACCGAGTTCGAAACGCTCCACTACGCTGGCCTCGGCCCCGAGGACCAGCCCACATTGGAGGCGGCACAAAACCTGGGGTGATTCA
>NZ_WXYI01000057.1:0-1060 GCF_009872315.1 Gordonia sp. YY1
AACGCCCAGAGCTGCGCAGAGTATCGCGAAATCCTTTGAAGTGTACTGGGCGCGTTCAATCGGTCGATGCAACACCGTGGAACACTGCACCGGTCAGGCCCTTGCGCAGCGCCGCAGCGGCTTTGAGGGCGTCTTCGACCAGTTCGGTGCGCATATGATCGGCGATCGCCCACCCCGCGACCCGGCCGGAGAAGCAGTCGATCACCGTCGCCAGATACAGATTCGACCCGGTGGCCAACGGCAGATAGGTGATGTCGCCGACATACTTAACGTTCGGTGCCGCGGCGGTGAAATCCCGTTTCAGCAAGTCCGGGACCTTCTGGTTCGCTGGATCCGGCGTGGTGGTCTTGACCCGCCGTCGCCGCCGGTAGCCGGCGATCCCGGCGCTGCGCATCACCCGGGCCACCCGCTTGTGGTTGACCCGCTCACCTTCGGGAGCACCGTCGTTGAGTTCAGCGGTGATCCGCGGCGCCCCGTAGGTGTTGTCTTCGTCGTGCACGGTGCGGATCCGGGCTTCCAGCTCCTGGTCAGCGGCGATGCGGGCAGCTCGGCCGTCGGCGCCGGCCAGCCAGGCATAAAACGACGATCGCGCGACCTCGACGATCGCGCATAGCCACTTCACCGGGTAGGCGTCGCAGTGGTCGGCGACGAACTGAAAGCGGCTCACCAGTTCGTCTCCCCGGCGAAATATTTGGCCGCCGACCGCAGGATGTCACGCTCGGTGGCCAACCGAGTCTTGTCAGCCCGCAACGCCTGGTTCTCGGCCCGTAGCCGGGCCAGCTCCTGGTCAGGGCTCTCGACACCCGCTGGGGCTGCACCCGCCGCAGTCGGGTTGCGGTGCCGGATCGGCACACCAGCGCTCTTACACCACGCCGACAGCGTCACCCCAGAGATGCCGAGTTCATCGGCAATCTGCGTGATCGTTGCGCCCTCGGTGTCTCGGTACAGCTCTACCGCGTCCCGTTTGAACTCGTCGGGATAACTCTTCCTTGCCATCGGTGTCGATCATCTCGCTTCCCCCGCCAATCTTGCGGGATTCAGCGTGTCCAACACCCGGGGT
>NZ_WXYI01000058.1:0-1040 GCF_009872315.1 Gordonia sp. YY1
TCACCAGGAAGTATTCAGGCTTACCGGGTGGTCCCGGCAGATTCACAGCAGATTCCACGAGCCCGCTGCTACTTGGGAGAACATCACGCAAGACCATGTGTTTTCAGCTACCGGACTCTCACCGTCTACGGCAGACCATTCCAGGCCACTTCACCTAACACACGATTTTCTGACTCACGCTTCCACAGGCAGATGGAAGAAGATGAACCCCACAACACCACACACACAACCCCTACCCGGTATCACATGCGCATGGTTTAGCCTCATCCGCTTTCGCTCGCCACTACTCACGGAATCACTTTTGTTTTCTCTTCCTATGGGTACTGAGATGTTTCACTTCCCCACGTTCCCTCCACACCCCCTATACATTCAGAGGTGGGTAACACGACATCACTCGTGCTGGGTTTCCCCATTCGGACACCCTCGGATCACAGCTCGTTTGACAACTCCCCGAGGACTATCGCGGCCTACCACGTCCTTCATCGGCTCCTGGTACCAAGGCATCCACCGAACGCCCTTACACACTTACAACAACACCTACAAACCACCCCCACCACACAACCCGAAAGCTGCACACACAACCCCGAAAGGATCATGCTCGGCGAGGATCGAATGTAGACATCACAAAACATTCTTTCTGCTAAATCACAGACCAACAAAAAATTGTTGATTTGAAATAAAGATGCTCGCATCCACTATGCACTTCTCAAACAACACACACCGACCACCACTCGACCGCTCCCCACCCCATCACAGGACAGATCAACACAATCTCACAGCAACCAGCTAGGTCAGAGACAACACAAAGCGTGTTCCCTCAGAACCCCGATAGTGTGCGATGAACCCGCCGGCCTCACGACCTGGCAGCAACCCCCAACCTCCACACGTGTGGAAGCGGTGAGCCTGTCTGATGTTTCACCCTCGAACACACACGCGCCGCAGAACATACGCCTGCAGAAACACGTGATGTTGTGTGCTCCTTAGAAAGGAGGTGATCCAGCCGCACCTTCCGGTACGGCTACCTTGTTACGACTTCGTCC
>NZ_WXYI01000059.1:0-710 GCF_009872315.1 Gordonia sp. YY1
GTGTGCCAAACCTATTGGCGGGCTTTCGATGCCGGTCGGGTGCCGTGTTCGCAGAGCAGTTTCTACCGCATTGCCAAAGCCGAACAGATGACCGGTGATCGCCGCCGCGGCCGCCACGGGGGCGGGACCTCACGCCCGGTCCCGAAGGCGGTGGCCACCGCACCAGGGCAGTTGTGGTCGTGGGATGTCACCGAACTCAAAGGACCATCCCGCCAGCGCTACAAGCTGTACCTGGTGATCGATGTGTTCTCCCGCTACCCGGTCGCCTGGCGCATCGAGCACGGCGAGGACACCGCTATGGCAGTCGACATGTTCGCCGCCGCCTTCACCCGCTACGGCGCTCCGCAGGTGCTCCACGCCGACAACGGGGCGATCATGCGGTCACGCGATCTGCTCGACGCCCTGCAAGCTGCCAAGATCGAAGCCTCGTTCTCCCGGCCCCGAGTCAGTGACGACAACCCGTTCTCCGAATCGCTGTTCAAGACCATCAAATACGACCTGCAGTGTCCCGACCGGTTCGACCACATCGACCACGCCCGCGCCTGGACCGCCACCTTCCTCGCCACCTATGCCGACGAGCATCGCCACAGCGGGTTGGCCTGGCACACCCCGGCCTCGGTGTTCGACGGTACTGCCACCCAGCAGCGGCAGCACCGCCAAACACTGCTCAACCGCCACTACCTGGCCCACCCGCAACGCTTCCGGCGCCC
>NZ_WXYI01000006.1:0-88128 GCF_009872315.1 Gordonia sp. YY1
CATGGCGCGGGTAGCCGACCGGCGGTTCCGGGCCGACACATCTCGCTCATGACAGCAACCGTCAGCCTCGAAGTAAGCCTCGATCCACCGATGTCCTTGAGTGACGGAGCGTTGCGGGGCTTCTGGGGGCGTGGTGGTGGTGGAACGCGGTGGAGCTGCGGGCCTCGCTGCCCGCAGTGTTCCACTCGTTCATTTCGTCGGTGCCTTTGGCGGCAGGTCGGTCGGGTTCGTCAGCCTCGCGGTGGCGGGAGGGCGTGCGCGAACAGTGCCGATCCCACTGTTTCCCAGGGCCAGGCTTGGGGGAGATGCAATCGGATGCGGCGCCCGGAGGACGCGATCCTCGCGGGGATGGCGATGAGTTTCCGGCGGATCGTGGCCGTTGTCGCTTTCGCGAGTGCAGCACCGGTGAGGGTCGCGGCGGTGCGGGTGAGGTTGAACGCGATGACGGCGAGGACGAGCCAGGCGGCGTTCGCGGTGAAGATCCCCGAGGGCAGGTGCGCGAGGGCGGAGTGCTTCAGGTCGGCGTGGACCTGCTCGATGATCGCGTGCCCGCGGTGGACCTGGTCGGCGGTGATGGTGTCGAGGGTGCTGGTGGTGAAGAACGCGTGGAACCGGTGCGTGTCGAACAGGGTCGGCTGGGACAGCTTCTTCGCATTCAACTCCGGGATGCGCCTGACGACCAGACGCCCTTCGACCCGGTCCTTCTTCGGTTTCGAGGTGAACGCGGTGAACGGGACCTCAGCGACTTCCGCGTCAGAGGTCCAGGTGCCGGTGTCCGGGTCGTAGATCGCGTCGGTATATCGGATCTTCGTCCAGGCGTCGTCGGGGATGGTGCCGATCGCGCGTTTCACGGCCGGATCCTGCCGGGCGGTGATCGACACGTCCGCGCCGGCGCGGAGCGCGGCGGTCACGGTCGCGTGTCCGTAGTAGGCGGAGTCCGCGCGCAGCAACACGGGTGCGGCCTCCATCCCGGGGAGCCGGGCCACGGTCTTCAGCGCATCGGCGACGATCCGGGCCGCGCCCCGCGGGGAGCCGGCCGCGCCCTTGCGCAGACGCTGGGCAACGACTACGGGAGCGGACGTATCGGTGGACACCGTGGCTAGCAGCGCGTTCAGGCCGCGGACCCCGGAGTACCCGAACCCGGCGCCCTGCTTCTTCGGGCCGTGGACTTCGATGATGGTGTCATCGACATCCACGAACACCAGCCCGCCGTCGGGTCCACTCGAGACGATCGCCGCTTCACCGGCGAGGTTCACCAGGAGCCGGGAGGCGACGGCGTCGAGTTGGCGGACGTGTCCGAAGGTGAACGATCTGAGGAACGACCCCAACGTCGAGGGGGCGTAGATCGCGGTGAAGATCTTCTTCATCCCGCCGTGGCGCAGCAGCGCCATGTCATCGATCGAATCCGCCCCCGCGACCATCCCCGCCACCAGCGACGACACCTTCAACCCCGCATTCGCGCCCTTATCCGTCGGGACGCTCAACCACTGATCGGTGAGGCTGCGCAGGCCCGCCTTCTCGGCGAGACGGACGATCGGGACCAGACCGGCACTCGACACGAGATTCGGGTCATCGAATGATGCGACAGCCGTCCGTGCGGCGTGAGAAACTTGCACCTGCGAGATGCCTCTCTTTTCGGGTTCAATTGCTCCGTAGTAAGAACAATTATCCCTGATCAGAGAGGCATTCTCCGTTTACCGCGCCGACCTCCACACGTTCCCGATCGGTGGATCGAGGGTAAGTCAGACCCAGACCCGGTCGACCACCCACACCCATTCTCACTGCCTCGAAGGGCAAGAAACGGCGCCGGCCACCCGAAGGTGACCGGCGCCGTTGATGTCTGGCGAACCAGTATCAGGCAGGCACGACGAGTCCGCTGCCCTGGGTCTTCGCGCGACCGTAACGCTCACCGGCGTCGGCCCAGTTGACCACGTTCCACCAAGCCTTGACGTAGTCCGGCTTGACGTTCTGGTAGTCGAGGTAGAAGGCGTGCTCCCACATGTCGAGCATGACGACCGGGATGATCGCGGCGGGGATGTTGCCGCTCTGATCGGTCAGCTGCAGGATGACCAGCTTGCCGCCGATGGTGTCGTAGCCCAGGATCGCCCAGCCCGAACCCTGCAGAGTGGTGGCGGCGGCGGTGAAGTGCGCCTTGAACTTGTCGAAGCCACCGAACTGCTCGGTGATCGCCGCGGCGAGGTCACCCTCGGGCTCGCCACCGCCGTTGGGCGACAGGTTCTTCCAGAAGATCGAGTGGTTGGTGTGGCCGCCCAGGTGGAAGGACAGCGTGGCCGAGAGCCCGTAGACCTTGCCGGCGATGCTGTCGTCCTCGCGGGCCGCGGCCAGCTTCTCCAGGGTGTCGTTGGCGCCCTTGACGTAGGTCGCGTGGTGCTTGCTGTGGTGGAGCTCCATGATCCTGCCGGAGATGTGCGGCTCCAGTGCCGCGTAGTCGTAATCCAGATCCGGCAAGGTGTATTCAGCCACGATGTTCCTCTCTGAGGTGCTTTCGTTTCCCTGTTTCACACGTGGGTGCGCCGACCGGGTCGGCGCCACGCGGATGCTTCCACCCTTCCGCACACCATGGGTGATTGCAACAAAGAGGCCACAAGAAATATCAAGTGCGGTTGAAGGTCAACCGTGCTGCGGCGGCACCGTTGTGCGCGGGCGAGATGTCCGAATCCGCTCAGATCAGCATGAGTGCGACGAAGACCGCGAGCAGGGCGACGATGCTCAACCCGATCGCCCGGCAGCGTCTCGCCACGTCGTAATTGACGCGCGGGGCGCCGCGGGGAGTCCGGCCTGCGCTCCGGAAGTCTCCGGTCGCGTGCGTCGCCATTGTCGCCCCTCGTCAGCGGATCGGCTTCACCATCGGCGTCTCGGGGGTCCGGCGGACCGTGGACCGACAGTGACGGGTATCACAAATCAGGATGTGATCGCCATCATAGTCAGACTGGGACGGTTGACTCAACTCGGAGAACTCGGACAGGGTCGGCGGCGCGTAGACTTGCCGCATGTCTTGGCTTGACCAGCTCTTTGCTGCCAGTTCGCACAAGCAGGAACTCATCGCGGCCGATTCCGCACTACCTGGGCGCGACACCGAGATCACTGTTCCCGGCGACCATCTGGTCCTGCACACTCCGATGCGCGGACGACCGGAGGCCGACGGCTCGTACGCCAATGGCGGCATCGGTGCCTTCGACGGCCGGCTGTCCGCGGTGATCCTGGCGGGCGGCTGTTTCTGGGGGATCGAGGAGATCTTCTGGCAGGTCCCGGGTGTGTACACCACCGCGGTCGGCTACGCCGGCGGCCACACCCCGAACCCGACGTACGAGGAGACCTGCACCGCGCGGACCGGCCACACCGAGTCGGCACTCGTCGTCTTCGATCCGGCGGTCATCGACCTCGAGGGCATCCTCAAGATCTTCTGGGAGTCCCACGATCCCACCCAGGAGATGCGCCAGGGCAACGACATCGGCACCCAGTACCGGTCGGCGGTGTACACCCTTTCCGACGAGGACGCCGCGATCGTCGCGCAGTCCGCGGCCAAGTTCCAGTCCGCGCTCGACGCGGCCGGAGAGGGACGGATCGCGACCGAGATCAAGCCGCTCCAGGCTGCCGGCGACGGGCGTTTCTACTACGCGGAGGACTACCACCAGCAGTATCTGGCCAAGAACCCGCACGGCTATCGCTGCCATGCGGCGACCGGAATCAGCTACCCCGCTTGAGGTGACCGGCGAGACGATCACCCTGAGGCAGTGGAACCGAACCCTGCTGTCCCGCCAGCACCTGCTCGACCGCGTCGACGAGGACGCCATCGAGGTGCTGGACCGGTGCGTGGGGATGCAGTCCCAGGACCCGCGCGCCGCCTTCTTCGGATTGTGGTCGCGCGTCGAGGGATTCGACTCGTCCGAACTCGACGAGCTCCTCACGGCGCGGGAGGTCGTGCGAATCGCGTTGCTGCGGTCCACGGTGTTCCTCATCGATGCCGAGGACGCCCGGTGGATCCGGCCCCTCGCCGAACCGATTCTGCGGCGCGAACTCACCGAGGCGCACATGCCGCGACTCGTGGATGCGGATCCGTCGCAGGTTCTCGCCGACGCCGCCCGACTTCTCACCGGCGGTGAACTCAGTGGTGCCGACCTGGGAAAGCAGCTGGCCGTTCGGCATCCGGCGGAGAACCCGTCCACACTCACCGGGATCGCCCGGTGCGGGCTGCCTCTGGTCCAGGTGCCGCCGCGTGGTCTCTGGCGGGGACGCGCGGCACCGACCTACCGGTTGTTCGACGAATGGGTCGGCCCGGGCGAGCCGGCGGTCGAGGGTGACGACGCGCGCGCGGACCTGATCCGCCTGTACCTCCGCGGCTTCGGTCCCGCCACCGTCAAGGCCATCCAGACGTGGTCCGGGCTCACCGGGCTGCGGCCGCTCGTCGAAAAGCTCGAAGCCGACTGGGAACTCGTCCGACTGGCCGGCCCGCACGGCGAGGTCCTCTACGACCTCGACGGACTCGGTTTCGCCGATCCGGACACACCCGCGCCGGCCCGCCTCGTGGCGCCCTTCGATCACGTCATCGGGGTCTCGGCCGACCGCGTCCGCGTCGCCGACCCGGAGTTGTTCCGCCGGACCGTGACACCCAACGGCCGCTCACCCGGTTTCGTCTTCGCCGACGGATTCCTCGCCGGCACATGGCATCTCGACGGTGAAGGCGGGGTGCGCGTCGAGATGCTGCGTGAGGTCACCAAGGCCGAGAAGCGTGAGATCGATGCCGAGGTCGAGAGGTTGCGCGAGTTCCTCAGGCCCCGGTACGCGGATTGCGTGACGTGATGCAGTACGGGCGCCCCATCGGGTCGACCATCGTCGTCCACTTCGGATACTGGCCGACCGCGCGGGCGCCCCATCCCTCGTGACGCGCCACTTCGTCGGGTACCGAATTCGTCGCGAGGTCGAGGTGCCCGGTCGCGGGTGTCGAGTCGTCGGTCGTCCCGGCCTCCCTGCGCTGCAACAGGATTCCGATCGTGATCGACGGATCTCGACGCAGCGCGACGAGTTCGGGTCGGGTGCCGGGCGGATTCAGCGGCCAACCGGTCAGGTTCGTCCAGAACGCGACCTCTGCGTCGAAGTCAGGGGCCGGGATGTCGATGCACAACTGGTCGATGATGCTGATGGCATCGCCGGGCCACCGGATCGGTCGCGACCGGGTGGTCTCGCCCTCCCACGGCACCAGGCAGAACACGAAGCCCGCCGGTGAACGGAGGACCAGGTGGGTGTCGGCATCGTGGATCATGGTCGCCCCGAGGCCGGCGGCCTCCTCGGCTGCCGCGTGCGGATCGTCGGTGTGGATGTCGAGGTGGACCCCGCCCGGGCCCTCATCGACCCGCTGCACACGCAGGTGCGGATCGCCGTGGAACGGTTCGAGGGAGGCGAATTCTCGGTGTTCGCCGCGCGGCGGCGACACCGTGCTGCCCGAGATCGCGCGCCAGAAGGTCACCTCGCCGCCGAACTCGTCGGCGGGGAAATCGAGGAATGCGCTGAGCCACCTGACCTGCACGCGGGAGAGTCTACGGTGCGAGTGCCGCTTGCACCCCGGAGACAACGCGGGCGTGCCCGCCGGAAACCTGCTGTGGTGATCCGCCACTAGACTCGGGCAGATGACTGCAGGACCGCTGGCGGCGGTGGGCAAGAAGTTCGCGAGATCGCGTGCCGAGCACGTCGCGGTGGTTCGACTCGACGGTCCGATCGGCGGCGCCGGCATGGGCAGGCACGGTCTGACGACCGACACGGTCGAACCGGTACTCAAGCGGGCGTTCGACACCGATCGGCTCAAGGCCGTGGTGGTCGTGGTCAATTCGCCCGGAGGTTCGCCCGCCCAGTCGGAGTACATCGCCGAGCGCATCCGACAGCTGTCCGCCGAGAAGGGCGTGCCGGTCCTGGCGTTCTGTGAGGACGTCGCGGCGTCCGGTGGCTACTGGATGGCCTGTGCGGCGGACGAGATCTACGCCGCGCACACCTCGATCGTCGGTTCCATCGGGGTGGTGTCCTCGGGTTTCGGCTTCTCGGCACTGCTCGACCGGTTCGGCGTGCAGCGTCGTCTCTACGCGACGGGGGAGAACAAGGCCCGGCTCGACACCTTCTCGCCGGAGGTGCCCGAGGACGTCGAATGGCTCAAGGGTCTCCAAGGGCAGCTGCACGAGGCTTTCATCGCGTGGGTGCGTCAGCGTCGTGGCAAGAAGCTGACAGCATCCGACGAGGAGCTGTTCAACGGCGATGTGTGGGTCGGGCACCGCGCCGCCGAACTCGGTCTGGTCGACGGCATCGGCGTGATGCGTTCGGTGGTGGCCGAGCGCTACCCCGACGCCGAGATCACGGTCATCGAGGCGCCCAAGCCTCTGCTGGCACGTCTGGTCGGCAACCAGATGTCGGTGTCGGGTCTCGCCGAGAGCGTCACGGCGGGTGTACTCGCCGCCTTCGACCGCGCCCCGGCGGTGCGGACCGCGTTTGTACACCGAGACTGAGGGGTAATACCAGACCCAGTTCGGGGGTTTTCCCCAAGGGTTTGTCCCCACGTTATCCACAGGTGTGTGCATGGAAAGAAAATGCACCACCCGTCGACCCCTGCAGTTTGGTGAATTTCCTGCGCGCACATTGGGTCGAACTAGTGACACCAGTCACATCGACAGGCCGGTTGGCCAGGGTTTTTCCACAGTTTCCACAGTCTCATCCCCAGGTTGACGGTGAGATGGGGACACCGGACAGGTGTCCGGTCTGTGCATGTGGATAAAACTATGATGATCAGCATAGGAGGCATTTAGGCAATCTGCGTGATGCTGAATGCGATGTTCATCGGGCTGCCGGAAACGTCCGTCAAGATGACCTGACACGCCTTGTGCCATGACTGTGCCACCATGGAAATCGTGACCATGGGCGACATCACGCAGGTGCCGGTGACCGATTTGCCGGACGACTTCACCGGGACGGCCGAGGCGGTGATCCTCGACGTCCGTGAACCCGAAGAATGGGCGAACGGGCACATCCGCGGCGCCGTCCACATCCCGATGGCCGAGATCCCCGGCCGGCTCGGCGAGATCGACCCGGATGCGGACCTCTATGTGGTGTGTCATTCGAGCGGCCGGTCGATGCGGGTTCTGCAGTACCTCGCACAGGTGGGATACGACGGCATCTGCGTCCGCGGCGGGATGCTCGCCTGGCAGGAGCACGGCAAGCCCGTCGAATTCGGCGGCGGGAACGGCCAGGGCAACGGTGGGGGCGACGCCGTCCGATGATCGACCTCTGTCCGAGGTGCCGCATCCAGGCGCCGCACCGTCCCGGGCGGGAGCACTGTCCTCGCTGTGGTGGCCCGCTGAGCGTCGTCGACGATGTCGCGCATGCGATGGCGGCGAAGGCACATCCGGCGGCGCCCGCGCCGACACGTCCCGCGGCACCCGCCCCGACACGCCGCGCTCCCGTGCCGACCGGCCGTTTCTACCGGGGTCGCAACGTCCGGTGGGTCGCTCGGCGTCCTCCCGAGGCCATTCCCATCCGTCGCGGGCCGTCGGGTTCGCGCGGCCCGCGGCTCATCCCGCGGTACGTGTACATCCCTACATGGGGTTTGCGCGACGAACCGGTGAAGCCGGACCCGACCCACGACCGGATCGAGACCTCGCGGGCACGCCTGCTGTTCGTGCTCGTCGTGGCGGGGACCGCACTCGCGGCCTCCGCGGTCATCCATCTGGTGCGCTACCTCCTACTGGCCGTCAACCGCACCCAGCCGCTGCCCGACCCGCTGATCGTGGTCTCCGACTGGCTGATCATCTTCGGAGGTGTCGCCGCCTTCCTCGCCTACGTCTGGGCGACCCTCGCGTTCATGCGCTGGGTGATGGACCTGCGGGCCGGTGCCTATGAGGACGCCCGCCTGCTCGACCCGAGACGGCCGGTGTGGGTCGGGGTGCTGGTGGGAGTGCCGCTGGTCAACCTGATCGGCGCGCCATTGGTGCTGGGCGAGGTCGCGGCCCTGCGTGTGGCCCATGACCCGTCCCTCGACGCGGAACGCGTCGGACGCCGGGTCCGCCGGCTGTGGGTCGCGTGGGTGATCGTCAACGTCACCGCGGTACTGGCACTGATCGCACGTGCCGTCGCGTGGGGTTCGGACTCGGTGCAGACCGGGGCCAACGCACTGGCCATGGTGATCATCAGCGCAGCCGTCTCGGCGGCCTTCGCCTTCTGGCTGACGCGCCGCGTGCCGGTGCTGTTCGACGCCGTCACGGCGGTTCCGGTCCCGAAGAGAAGGTGGGTGGCGGTCGGATGAACGCAGGTGTGAACGTGGGTGCGGTCGAGAAGGTGTCGCGTTCGGGAAAGCCGGCGGTGGTCGCACACCGCGGTGCCTCCGGGGACCGTCCGGAACACACGCTGGCCGCGTACGAACTCGCCCTCGCGCAGGGCGCGGACGGACTCGAGTGCGACGTCCGGCTGACCGCCGACCACGAGCTCGTCTGCGTGCACGACCGTACCGTCGACCGCACGTCGAACGGGTCCGGCATCGTCAGCGAGATGACCCTGGACCAGCTCCGCGAACTCGACTTCGGCAGTTGGCATTCCGCCGGCGACCCCGCATCGATCCTGACTCTGCGTGAGCTGCTCACGCTCACCCTGGACTGGCGGCGGCCGGTCCGGTTGTTCATCGAGACCAAACATCCCGTGC
Source organism: Gordonia sp. YY1 (assembly GCF_009872315.1). Classification (NCBI taxonomy): domain Bacteria; kingdom Bacillati; phylum Actinomycetota; class Actinomycetes; order Mycobacteriales; family Gordoniaceae; genus Gordonia; species Gordonia sp. YY1. The sequence continues at coordinate 8,693 of NZ_WXYI01000006.1, forward strand.
GATTCGGCAGCCTCGTCGAGCAGAAGCTCCTCGAGATCCTGCACGAGTTCGGGGTCGCGACGCCGCCGTCGGCCGATCACAGTCGCGCGGTGGTCATCTCGTTCTCCTCCGCCGGGGTCTGGCGTATCCGCCGCCATGCCCCGATGCTCCCGACCATCCTGCTGGGCGACACCGCCCGGGTGCTCGGCGGAAGCGCGGCGACCGCCGTCGGGGCGACGGGGATCGGACCGTCGGTGATGACGTTGAGGCAGTACCCGGACCTCGTCGACCGGGCCGCCGCGGCCGGGCGCGTGACCTACTGCTGGACCGTCGACGAACTCGTGGACGTCCAGCTCTGCGCCGACCTGGGCGTGCGCTGGCTGGCCACGAACCATCCGGCCCGGGTGCGCGATTGGCTGGTGACCGTCGACTGACCGGTCTTCTCGCCGCCCCGGTCATCTGGGTGCTGAGGCCTGCTCATGAGAGAGTGGACCGATGGGCAAGAAGAGCAAGCGGGGCAGTGGACCCCGTCCGGGAAGCAATCGCGCCGAGCGGGTCGCCGCTCGTAAGGCTCGGCAGGCGGCGTCGATGGCACCGCCGCCGCGTCCCTTCGCAGGGTTGGCCGCCGAATGCGACTTCGTCGCGCTGCGGACGTTCGTCGCGTCGGCGACCGCACGACTCGAACTGGTCGAGCCCGCCGAGTCGCGCAACGACGTCTTCGTCGTGACGATCCTGCCCGGTGCCGGTCCCGCGCTCACGCGTGAATCAGGCGGCGCCACAGAAGGTTTGGTCGGTCTGCAGACCGAGCCGGATCGTCAGACGCCGGCCGTCGAGCTGGCCGCGGCCATCGCGTGGGCCGCTCACGCCGATGCGGGTGGCGAGTTCGACCTGGAGTCCGCCGACGAATCCCCCTCGCTCGACGAGGTGCTGAAGACCGACGCGACCCTGGACATCACCGTGCACCAGGACTTCTCGTGGTGGTTCCCGGAGGGAACCGAGGTGCCCGCGGAGATCGCGCCGATGTTCGAGCGCGCCAACGATTCCGTGCTGCCGACCGCACGCCTCGTCGTCGACAGCGGTTCGGGCGCCCCGTGGTGGGTCGACGCCGGGGAGCGGGCCCACCTGCGGTGGATCCGTCCGGAACCGGAGGACGACCTGATGGCGGCCATGGCGCGGCTCCACGCGGCCGGCCGACTCACGATGGGTGAGGGTTCGCGCTTCGCCGGGTCGTTCCGCACCCACGGCCTGCTGGTCCCGGTGTTCGACCTCGACAACGAGATGCACCACGAGGAGTGGCAGGCGGGTCTCAATCAGCTCGATCAGTGGCTGGGCGAGGCGCTCGCCGACACCTCGGAGCTGACGATCGCCGAGCGGAGCTCGCGCGACGGCATCCGTGGCCGCCAGGTGACGCTGCGCTAGACAGAGGCTGAGAAACACCTCGGCGGCGCGACTTCGAGTGAAGTCGCGCCGCCGAGTTCATGTCTGCCCGGTGGTGCCTAGATGTTGCCGCCGGCGACGGAAGGTGCGGTCGGGTCGTCGGCCGCGGGACCGTTGAACTCGCGCTCGACGAAGTTCTCCAGGTCGAACAGGTTGCCCTTGCAGCGCTCGGCGATGGTCTGCAGGGTCGTCATGATGGCGACCTCCTCGACCTGCTCCTTGATGAACCACTGCACGAACTGCTCGCCGAGGTAGTCCCCGGTGTCGCGTGCGGACTTCGCGAGGTCGACGACCTGCTGGGTGACCGTCTTCTCCTGCTCGAGGGCCAGATTGATCGGGGCCTTGTAGTCCTCGAACTTGTTGTTGGGGGCCGGGATACCGGGGATCTCGACGTCCATGTCCCGGTCGAGGAAGTACTGCACGATCATCATCGCGTGGGTGCGTTCCTCGACTGCCTGGCGGTAGAAGAGCTTGGCCAGCTGTGGCATGTCGTGGTTGTCGTAGTAGGTGGCGACCGCGATGTACTGCTGCGAGGCGTAGAACTCGTTGCCGATCTGGTCGTGCAGCAGCTGATGGAACTTGGTGAATTCGGTCATGCACCCATGGTAGGTGCCGAAAAGTGGCTTCTACCAGCAAGTTCAGGCTAACTAAGGCTAGTCTGACCTGTCTTTGGGCAGGCTCGCCACCTCGTCACCCGGCGTCGACGAGCAACTCGTCGGGGATGGGCTGACCTGCACGCAGACGGCCGAAGAACTCCTCGGTCGTCTCGGTGACCGGCAGTGCCAGACCGTCATCGGTGTAAACGCTTTCACCCGTGGGTGTTGTGGTCGTCACCGGGTCACGGAGGGCGAACATCAGCGAGGCGAGGTTCCAGATGTGATCGCGCTCGTCGACGGTGAGTGAGTCGATCGCGCCGCCGATGAAGCCGAACAGCCGGAACGGGTTGAGCAACACGGCCGGGCTCGTGGCGCGGGAGACCAATGCGGCCAGGAACTTCCGCTGATTGATGACGCGCTCGAGGTCGGCGCGCGGGAAGGCTCGGGTGCGTACGAGGCCGAGCGCCTGGCGACCGTTCAGGTGGTGGCAGCCCTTGGCCAGTTTGAGGCCGGCCTTGGGGTCGTTGAGCGGCTGGTCGATGCACATGTCGACACCGCCGACGGCGTCGACGAGGGTGTCGAAGCCACCGAAGCCGATCTCGGCGTAGTGGTCGATGTGGATGCCGGTCAGGTTCTCGACGGTCTGCACCAGCAGTGCCGGTCCGCCGATGCTGTACGACGCGTTGACTTTCAGGCTTCCGTGGCCGGGGATCTCGACGTAGAGGTCGCGCGGGATGCTGACGACCGTCGCCTTCCCGGTTCCGGGTGGATTGTGGACCAGCATGATCGTGTCGGTGCGGGAGCCGTCGGCGTCACCGGTGGACAGATTGGTGCGCTGCGCGTCGGAGAGGTCGGATCGACTGTCGGTGCCGACGATGAGCCAGTTGGTACCGGGCGTGTCCGACGGCCGGCCGGCGTAGGCGGGCAGCGCGTCGATGCGGTCGAGTCTCGAGTCGTAGTAGAAGAGCAGCCCGATGCTGCCGAGCACGAACACGAGCAGCAGGATCAGCACGATCTTGCCGACCCGCACCGAACGGCGGCGGCGACGGCGTGGCGATCCGGGAGCGGGCGGGGCGCCCGCCGGCGGAGCGGGCGGTCTCGTCGACGACCGACCGTGATCGACGCGCCGGTCGTCGCGCGGCGGCCGGTGTTCGCGCGACCGGTCGCCCACCGGGATCGGTTCGGGTTTCTGGGTGGGCGCGTACTGTCCGGGGCCTGCGCCGGCGGGAACGGCCGACCGCCTCGGCGGAGGACCCTGCGCCGGAATCCGCGGCATCGCCTGGGGATGTGCGGCGGGAGCCGGACCCTGCGGGCGAGGGCGTCCAGGTGCACCGGGCGGTGGTCCCTGACGTGGCGGTGTGCCTCCCGCCGGCCGCCCGGGCGGTACCTGAGGCCCCGGACGACCGCGCCGAATGATCGGCGGGTCCTGCTCGTTCATCCCAACCAATGTACGCATTCACGACCGGCCGCCACGGATCCGACGCAGATCACAGGACTCGATCGGCACGCGTCGGGGTATCCGGGACGCCATGACCGACGATGTGGCCGCACGGCCCGACACCGAAACGGGTGATGACCAGCGCAGTCCGCTCCGGCGCGCGATCACCGGCAAGTTGCTGTTCCTGTTCATCCTCGGCGACGTGCTCGGCGCCGGGATCTACGCGCTCGTGGGGGAGATCGCCGGCGAGGTGGGCGGTGCCATCTGGGTGCCGCTCGTGGTGGCCCTCGTGATGGCGCTGTTGACGGCGGGGTCGTATGCGGAACTCGTCACCAAGTATCCGCACGCCGGCGGCGCCGCGGTCTTCGCGCAGCACGCCTACCGGTCGTCGCTGGTCTCGTTCCTGGTGGGGTTCTGCATGCTGGCCGCCGGGGTCACCAGCGCAGCCGGTCTCGCGCTGGCGTTCGCCGGTGACTACCTCAAGTCCTTCCTGGACGTGCCGACCACCGCCGCCGCACTCGTCTTCCTGTTCGCGATCGCGGCACTCAACGCCCGAGGCATCAGCGAGTCGGTGCGGGCGAACGTCGTGATGACCGTGATCGAGGTGTCGGGTCTGGTGCTCGTCGTCGTCCTGGCCGGGATCGTCCTCGGGCGGGGAGACGGCGAAGCGCATCGCGTGCTCGAGTTCGACAGTTCGTCGACGCCCGCGCTCGCCGTGCTCAGCGCGGCCTTGCTCGCCTACTACTCCTTCGTGGGGTTCGAGACGTCGGCCAACGTCGCCGAGGAGGTTCGCGACGTGCGACGGGTCTACCCGAAGGCACTGTTCGGTGCGCTGATCACCGCGGGCATCGTGTACGTGATGGTGGGCCTCGCGGTCTCGGTGGTGGTGTCGCCGGACCAGCTCGCCGGCTCGTCCGGTCCGCTGCTCGAGGTGGTCTCGATCGCCGATGCCGGCGTACCCGATCGGCTGTTCTCGCTGATCGCTCTGATCGCCGTCGCCAACGGCGCGCTGCTCACGATGATCATGGCGTCCCGTCTGACGTTCGGGATGGCCCGCGACGGACTGCTGCCCGCCACGCTGGCGAAGGTCCTGCCCGGTCGTCGCACCCCGTGGGCATCGATCATCGCCACGACGGCGATCGCGATGGTCCTGTCGGCGACCGGTTCGGTGGCGGCACTCGCCGAGACCGTCGTGCTGCTGTTGCTGTTCGTCTTCCTCAGCACCAACATCGCGGTCCTGGTACTTCGACGTGAGCGCGCCGACACCGATCACTTCCGGACGTGGACGATCGTGCCGGTGCTGGCGATCGGGACGTGCATCGTCCTGCTGACGCAGCAGAGCGCGGAGACGTGGCTGCGCGCCGGCATCCTGATGCTCGTCGGGCTGGTGCTCTTCGGGCTGGCCCGGGTCACCGGATCGGGCGGCAAGCACTCGAAGGCTCGCGAGTGATGTGTCCTGTCGTCAGCCGACCCAGGACAGGTGGTCGCGCAGCAGCGCATAGCCGATGAAGGCGACGACGTCGATGACGCCGTGCGCCACGACAAGCGGCCACGCGCGACCGGTGACCTGGTAGAACCGGCCGTAGACGACGCCCATCACCACGTTCCCGAGGCCGGCGCCGAACCCCTGATAGAGGTGGTAGCCACCGCGGAGCACGGCGCTCGCGGCGAGCGACCTGGTGTCCGAGACGCCGAGCTGCCGGAGCCGGGTGATGAAGTAGGCGACCACCACGATCTCCTCGGCGGCCGCGTTCCCGATCGCGATGAGGATGAGCACCGGCCATTCCCACCAGGTGTCGGCCTGGCTGGGGACGAGGCTCGCGTTGAGGCCGAATGCGCGGGCCACCGCGACCAGGACCAGCCCGGGTATCCCGATGACGGCGGCGAGGACGAGTCCTGTGGGGACGTCGCGTCGGGGCGTGAAGCGTCCGAGGCCGACGCGCGAGAGTCCCAGCCCGCTCCGCCACAGCAGGTAGACGCCGAGCGCGCCGATGGCGAACAGTCTCAGGACGCTCATCACCTGACGCGCCGCGTCGATGAGGGCGAGGTCGGAGCGACTCGGGTTGAGGGCGACCGTCGTATCGCCGATGCCCCCGGCGAGTTGGGCCTCGAGAAGTGCGAGCGCCGCCGACACCGCGGAGAAGGCGAACGTCAGGACGCCGACGATGACGAGTTCGGCGATCAGACCGCGACGCTCGACACGGTCGGTGACGACCGGGATGCCGTGGGGTGACGGCCGCAGGTACTCGCGCAGGGACATGCCGGTCAGCCTAGGACCCCTGGCTCCCCGGGGCGCGAGCGAAGTCAGTCGGGCATGGAGTTCATGAACGGGCAGCCCGCGAGGTTGCGCAGCGCTCGGGACAGTTCGACGACGTCCGACACCGGGCGGGGGAAGGGCACGCGCACGTCGGAGTCACCGTCGACGCCCTCGATGCGGAAGCGGATGCCGAACCGGTCGAGGCCGAGCGGGCGTACACGGCCCTGGCGCAGGTCGGTGGGCACCTTGCGTGCGAGCTGGCCGACGAGATCGGCATGGTCGAGGTCGAGGTGTTCCAGCCAACCCGCCTCGCACTCCCAGAACGGGTCGGGGTCGGCGTCGGCCAGTTCGACGGCCGAGACCGACGATGCACCGGCGCCGGATGCGATCACCGCGGAACCGACCTGGAGGCGCAGCATCGACGCCCCGTGGCCGATGTCGAGGAGGCCGTCGTCAGGGTGCTCGCCCGCGATCTCGATGGCCAGGTCGCGTTCGAGGTCGCGGGGGACCGCGTGCAGGGTGCCGTTGAGCCAGATGATCGATCGGACCCGTTCACGCAGGTCGACGGGTGCCCAGTCGGTGACCTCGAGCATCGCGGGCGTCCCCTCGGTGTCGTCCACGGCGGCCATCGCCTCACCGTGGGTGGGGACGAGCACGAAGGCCTGGGATTCGAAGAGGTGGACGACGTCGATCGGTGTCGTGTCGGCGCCCTCGATGGCGAGGATGGCCGAGCCCACCCGGCGGCACGCCGTCTGGATCATCTCGGCATCCGTCGGTCGGTCGGTCGTCGTACGCGTCATGTCTGTCTCTCCGGTCGGCGCGGGCGGCTGCGGTGGAGCCTTAGAAGGTAACCCTAACCTAAATAGATCTGCCCTCTCCGTCAATGGGACATTGGACTTCTCGTTACCGGGAAGCGCCCGGTCCGGAGTGGTCGCCCGCGTCCACTAGGCTCGTGTGGTGCCTGTGATCGCCTACTTCGGCCCGCCCGGAACCTTCACCGAGATGGCACTCGACGCGGTTCTCGCCGCCCACGACCCCGCCCTCGGGGGTCTCGACCTATCGGGTGACGTCACCAAGGTGGATGCCTCGAGTCCGACTGCCACCATCGCGATGATCCGTAGTGGCGAGGCCGACTACGGCTGTGTGCCCATCGAGAGCTCGCTCGAGGGATCGGTACCGGCGACGATGGACGCCCTCGTGCCGCCGGCGAGGTCGGGGGAGGGTGCACGTGTGCAGGCGTTCGCCGAGACCGTGGTCGACATCGCGTTCGCGATCGCCGCGGCCACACCCCTCGCTCCGGAGGACGTCCGAACCATCGCCGCATACCCGGTGGCGGCGGCGCAGGTGCGGCAGTCGGTGGCGAAGCTGTTCCCGAACGCCGAGTTCATCACGTCCGGGTCGAATGCCGCTGCCGCCCTGGACGTCGCGTCCGGCAAGGCCGACGCCGCCGTCACGACCGGTCTCGCGGCGGGCCTGTCGGATCTGACGGTCATCGCCGACGGTGTCTGCGACGCGCGGGAGGCCACCACGCGGTTCCTCGTCCTCGGTCGTCCCGCGGTACCCACGCGGCGTACCGGCACCGACCGCACGTCGGTGATCCTCGACCTGCCCAACGAGCCCGGCAGCCTGATGGCCGCGATGAACGAGTTCGCCTCCCGCGGAATCGATCTCACGCGTATCGAATCCCGGCCGCAGCGCGACGAGGCGGAGGGCCGGGCCATCGCCGGTCGCTACCGGTTCTTCCTCGACGCCGTGGGCCACATCGACGACGCGGCGGTCGCCGAAGCCCTTGCGGCACTCCATCGTCGGTGCGAGCGGGTCGTCTATCTCGGTTCGTGGCCCGCGGTGCGGACCACCGGGACGACGCCGCCCGACCACGCCGAGTCGCTGGCCTGGATCGATGCGATGCGACAGGGGGAGGTGTGATGGCGCGCCTGCATCTGGTCCGTCACGGCGAGACCACCGCGAACGTCATGCGCCGCCTCGACACCGCGCTCCCGGGCGCGGCGCTCACCGATTTCGGTGCGCGACAAGGCGTCCGGTTCGGACTCGAGAACCGTCCGGAGCAGGAGGCCGTGCTGGTCAGCTCGGAGGCCAGGCGTGCCCGGCAGACCGCGGAGTTGATCGGCTCGGTGTGGGAGGTCGCCACCGAGTCCGTCGAGGGCGTGCACGAGGTCCAGGCCGGCGAGCTCGAGGACCGCACCGACCGCGAGGCCCACGACGTCTTCCACGACGTCATGGAGAAGTGGCACGCCGGCGACCTCGACGTGCGCATCCCCGGCGGTGAGTCGCTCGCGATGGTCTACGAGCGCTACATCCCGACCGTCGAAGACCTCGCGCGTTCATACCTGACGGGAACCGACCCGCGGGACGTGTTCCTGGTCAGCCACGGTGCGGCGATCCGCCTCATCGCGGCGCGCCTGGCCGGCATCGACTCCCGCTTCGCCGCGGCGACGCACCTCGGGAACACCGGTTCGATCGAACTTGAGTACGTCGACGGCGTCTGGGTCTGCCATCGCTGGGGCGCGAAGACCGCGCCGTTCGAGCGAGTCGACGAGCCGCTGGTGGACGACCCGATGGGCTAGCTGTACTGACCCGGGACGTTAGGTACGGGGTTCGGCGAGTCGGCGTGACATAGGGAAGACCTCCGAGTGAGGTGTGGAGCTGTCTAAGAACCGCTCCTCAACCCGGAGGTCTTCATGTCTCACCGTAATTCACCGTTGTCCCCGACTGGCCGGCTGCGTCTGGCTCGGTGTGTTGTCGAGGATGGGTGGCCGCTGCGGCGTGCCGCGGACCGTTTCAATGTCTCGGTGACCACGGCCAAACGGTGGGCCGACCGCTACCGCGACCACGGGCCCGCAGGGATGGTTGACCGCTCAAGCCGGCCCCGCTCATGCCCGCATCGCACCACCCGTCGCCGGGAACGCCGGGTGGTGGGGTTACGCGTGTCGCGCCGTTGGGGACCAGCTCGGATCGGGTTCCACCTGGGGTTGAACGTGTCCACAGTCCACCGCATCCTCACCCGGTACCAGTGTGTGCGGTTGTCGTGGACCGACCCAGCAACAGGGGCGCCCGTACGTGCCCGCAGACGCGAGATTCGTCAGTACGAACGCCAAGCGCCCGGAGACTTGATCCACGTCGACATCAAGAAACTCGGCAGAATCCCCGACGGTGGCGGACACCGCATCCACGGCCGCGCCCGAGGCGGCCGCAACTCCAGCGCCCACCGCGAGCCCGCACGACCCCGCAAAGTCCACGGCCGCCCCAACCTGGGATACGCGTTCCTCCACCACGCCGTCGACGACCATTCCCGCTACGCCTACTCAGAGATCCTCGGTGATGAGAAGAAGGAAACCGCGACCGCGTTCATGACCCGTGCCTTGGCGCACTTCGCCTCTATCGGTGTCACCACCGCGCGGGTGATGACCGACAACGGGTCATGTTATCGGTCCCGAATGTTCCGGAAGTTGTTGGCCGACAACGAGATCACGCACAAGTGGACCCGCCCGTACCGGCCGCAAACCAACGGCAAGGTCGAACGCTTCAACCGCACCCTGCAGGAGGAATGGGCCTACGCCCGCCCCTACCTCAGCGAAACCGAACGCGTCGCGGCCTTCCCCGAGTTCCTGCGCATCTACAATCACGAACGCGGCCACACCGCACTGCGAGGCAACTCACCCGTCAGCCGCGTACCCAACCTGGCAGGTCAGTACACCTAGCGAGCCGGCGCGCGATCTTCGGGCACTCCGCGGTTTACTGTTGTCGACGTGTCTGTCTACGCAAACGGCTTCGTTCGGGTCGCGGGTGCGGTGCCCGTCCTCACGATCGCCGAACCCGCCGCGAATGCCGCACGCACCGTCGAGCTGATGCGGCGCGCCGCCGACGACGGCGCCGCTCTGGTAGTCTTCCCCGAGCTCGGGCTCTGCGGCTACAGCATCGACGACCTGTTCCACCAGGACGCGCTGATCGACGGGTGCCGCGACGCACTGAGCGAGATCGCCACGGCCAGTAGGGGTCTCCGACCACTGATCGTGGTGGGTCTGCCGATGGTCGTCGGCGACGGACTGTTCAACTGCGCGGCGGTCATCCACGACGGCGAGGTGCTCGGCATCGTCCCGAAGTCGTATCTGCCGAACTACCGCGAGTTCTACGAACAGCGATTCTTCTCGGCCGCCCGCGATGCGGTGCCCACCACCGTGACCGTCGACGGCAAAGAGGTCCCGTTCGGGGCGGATCTGATCTTCGAGGCGACCGATCTGCCCGGTTTCGCACTGCATGTCGAGATCTGCGAGGACGGCTGGGTGGCGATCCCGCCGAGCACCTGGGCGGCCCTGGGCGGCGCGACCGTGCTGGCCAATCTGTCCGGCAGCCCGGTCACGATCGGCAAGGAGTCCTACCGGAAGAACCTCTGCACAGGCCATTCCGCGCGCACGATCTCCGCGCACGTCTACGTCGCGGCGGGTTACGGCGAGTCGACCACCGATCTCGCCTGGGACGGTGACGCCCTCATCACCGAGAACGGCTCTCTGCTGGCCCGGAGCGAACAGTTCGCGACCACCGATCAGGTGATCTCCGCGGACATCGACCTCGACCGGCTCCGGCAGGAACGCATGCGGATGATCAGCCTGCGCGACCAGGCCGGCGATTACTCCGATCAACTGAAGTCGTTGCGGCGCATCGGGTTCTCGTTCGGCGAACTGAACGGCGACGACGATGTGCTGCGCCGGGTCGTGCCCCGATTTCCTTATGTCCCGACGGATTCCGCCGATCTCGACGAGCGCTGTGCCGAGGTCCGGCACATCCAGGTGCAGGGTCTGGCCCAGCGGTTGCGCTCGACGGGCATCGACAAGATCGTCATCGGCGTCTCCGGCGGACTCGACTCGACTCTCGCACTGCTCGTCGCGGTCGACACCTTCGACCGACTCGGCCTGCCCCGCACCAACATCCTGGGTTACACGATGCCCGGTTTCGCCACCGGCGGCGCGACGCTGCGCCGGTCTCACATCCTGATGAACTCACTCGGTGTGACCGGCAAGGAGATCGACATCCGGCCGTCGTGCGAGCAGATGCTCGCCGACCTCGACCACCCCTACTCCCGCGGCGAGAAGGTCTACGACGTCACCTTCGAGAACGTGCAGGCCGGTGAACGCACGTCGCATCTGTTCCGGCTGGCGAACCACCACGGCGCCATCGTCCTCGGCACCGGCGACCTGTCCGAACTCGCGCTCGGGTGGTGCACATACGGTGTCGGCGACCAGATGTCGCACTACAACGTCAACGGCTCGGTGCCGAAAACCCTCATCCAGCACCTGATCCGGTGGATGATCAGCAACAGCCACCATTCCGCGGAGACCACCGAGGTGCTCGCCGAGATCCTCGACGACGTCATCTCCCCCGAACTCGTCCCGGCCGGCGACGACGGGAAGATCCAGTCCACCGAGGACACCGTCGGCCCGTACGAACTCCACGACTTCTTCCTCTACTACGTGACCCGGTTCGGGTATCGGCCGACCAAGGTCGCCTACCTCGCCCGGCAGGCCTGGGGTGACCGCTCACGCGGCCCGTGGTCGGAGCTGCTGGTCGAGGACAAGCGCAACGAGTACGACACCGCGACCATCGAGCACTGGCTCGGGATCTTCCTGAAGCGCTTCATGGGCAACCAGTTCAAACGCACCGCCATGCCCAACGGCCCCAAGATCGGTTCGGGCGGTTCGCTGTCACCGCGCGGCGACTGGCGTTCGCCGTCCGATGCGTCGGCGCGGGTCTGGCTCGACCAGCTGGCGGGCGGATCGGACCGGGTGTAGCGCCCACCGGTCACGCCGCGCGCGGCGCGGCTCAGTCGCAGGCGGCGAGCAGCTGTTTGAGCTGATCGTCGAAGGCGTTGGCGATCTCCCACGGGTCGGGGGTCTGGTCGGTGCACGCCAGGATGCCGATGTTGAGGTGTCCGTCGGCGGAGAACACCGTGATGTTCAGTCCGAGTCCGTGGAAGATCGGCCCGAGCGGGTAGACGGCGGTGACGCGTGAACCGAGGAAGTAGAGCGGGAAATCGGGGCCGGCCACGTTGGACACGAGGACGTTGAAGATCGGCGGATGCGCCGAGGCAAGCTTCCGGTTGCCGTAGAACTTCATCGCCGTCGACAGTGTGACCCCCGGTGCGAACTGAGCCCAGGACCGCAGGATGTTGGCGTCGATCTCGGCGTGGTGTTCCTTCGACTTTCGGCTGAACTCCGCCTGCTTCTCGAGTCGCTCCACCGGATCCTCGACGTCAGTGGACAACTGGGTGAACATTCCCGTCACCTTGTTGGTGCCCTCGACCACGAGGTCGGACTCGTCGGCACCGTGGACGGACACCGGCACCATCCCGACGAGCGGCCTGTCGGGCAGCTCGTCGTGTTCGAGTAGGTAGGTGCGCATCGCACCGCCGACCAGCGCCAGCACGACGTCGTTGAGCTTCACCCCGAAGTGGTTCTTCACGCGCTTGACGTCGTCGAGCGACAGTTGGCTGAGGCCGATGCTGCGGTGGGGCGTGATCGCCGAGTTGAACCGGGTCCGGGGCGCCATGAACGGTGCGGGCATGGCGGACTGCCGTTGAGCCCGGCGCAGCCAGCCGACCGGGACGCTGACCGTCCGCGGCAACAGTTTCGCCATCGCCTGCGGGCGCTGGCGAAGTAGTTGATCGCCCCGGTCGCGGCGATCGTTGCGCGCGACGGCGGGCCCGCCGATTCGTGGACCTTCGACGAGTCGAGTTCGGGTGGGTCCGGTGTGAGAGTGCACATCTGGGCGAGCATCTCGGCGCTGGTGACACCGTCGGTGCCGGCGTGGTGCATACGCAGCATCGCGCAAATGCGGCCGTTGGAGAGCCCTTCGATGATCCACAGTTCCCAGAGGGGCTTGCCCCGGTCGAGGGTCTGGCCGGCGAGATGACCGCACAGTTCGGCGACCTCACCCGCACCGCCCGGCGCGGGCACCGCCACGCGATGGACGTGACGCTGGATGTCGAAGTCCTCGTCCTCGATCCACACCGGGTGGTCGATGTTGAAGATCGAGTTGTCGAGCTTTCGGCGGAAGGCCGGGATCGCGGCGACGCGCCGCTCCATCTCCTCGCGCAGCCTGTCGAAGTTGTACCCGCCGGGCATGGTGCTCGGATCGATCTCCACGAGACCGATGACGTGCATCAGCTGGCTCCGGGTCTCCAGGTAGAGGAACGAAGCGTCCAAACCACTCAACCGCTGCATGACATCAACCTCTCGTCTCCCCGCACCCGAAAGCCCCCACGCCATCATGCCGCACGCCGGAGACTCCGGAAGCGTGTTCGTCCCAGTCGATCGACCAGGTTGTCCTCCACCGCCCGGACAGGACTCAGATCGGCATCGAATCGACCATCTGGAGGACGTTCTGGGCCGGGGTCTCCAGCACCACGATCATCGCCAGTTCCCGAGCCGGGTCGTCGGTGATCTTGAAGACGCCGCGACCGTTCTCGTCGATGAGGCCGGTGCCGTGCTTCCACCGCACCGGCCGCGAGGTCGCCGACGAGCGGGAGTACTCGGCGTTGAGGGCGTCCTTGGAGGCGAACCAGAACACGCCGAACGGGCGGTCGACCGCCCCCGCGGCGCATCGCACCACGAACACGGTGCGCACCTTGCCGTTTCCGGTCTCCGACGGGCCGACCTCGTCGCGGCCGCCGGCGTACCTACGGACGCACTCGGCGTTGCCCCATCTCGCGGCGGTGTCCGGGGTCTGTGGGAGGAGCTCGGGGAACTGCGCCACGAGCGGCGCGAAGACCCCCCAGGTCGCGCCAGTGCGTACGGACTGCGACGGGCTCGGCGGCGAGACGGTGTCGCCGTCCAGCGCGGCCACCCGGTAGGTGTGTTCGCCTGCGGGCACCGAGGCGTCGACGACCTCGGTCTCCGTACCGCGGTACACGACTATCCCGTCGTCGCGGACGAGCTGATAGCCCGTCGCACCCGGCACCGCATCCCAGGTCGCGACGAGGCGTCCGGTTCCGGCGTCGAGTTTCAGGCCGGTCGGTGCATCCGGCACGTCGACGCTGGTGAGCGCACGTACCGAGAAGAAGGAGCCGACGGCGAGCAGCACCGCGGCGACGACGATCGCCGCGATCGTCCACGGCCGCACGGTCGGTGAGTTCGGCGGGGTGGTGGGCGGGCCCGCGGGTGGGGTGGTCACAGGTTGTGCCATCAGATCGGCAGCCTCTTCAGCAGATCGGCCGCAGCGGCAGCCGGTTTGCCGGGCACCACGACCCACACGACCGACTTGGCGCGGTCGCCGGTGTCATGGGCGAGGATGGCCTGCCCCTGATCACGCTGCTTGTCCGAGAGGTACAGCGTCCCCGTGAAACCCTGCGCCGTTGTGTAACCGGTGCCGCGCAGATTGTAGGCGGTCACGTCCGCCGCCGCCCGCGCCTCCTCGGGTGTGTCGTACACGTCGACGATCACCTGGTAGTCCGCATTCTTCGCCTCGTCGTCGCGGTAACGGGTGCACCACACGGTGCGCTTGGAGGACTCGAACGCGAGGTCGCCGTCCTCGCCCCAGCACCGCATGCCGTCGAAACCGTTGGTGCTCAACGGAGATGCCGGCACGAGGTCGTGGTAGAGGTCGGCGATGGGTTGAAGTTCGCCCCAGGTCATGAAGACGTCGACAGCCTCTGAGTTGCGGGAGAACTCCGAGGTCCGGCCGTCCTCGTCCTGCGCAGCGACCTGGTAGGTGTACGTACCCGGAATCGGGCGCGGTGCGGTGAATTTCGTATCGGGACCGGAGTAGATGACCTCGTGGTTCTGGGTGACGACGTAGTCGGTCGCGTCGTCGACGTGACCCCAGGACAGTTCGACGGCGGTCGTCGTCACCTCGGCGTCGGGTGCGTTCGGGGTCTCCAGTGTCCCCGCCGAGGTGCTCACGAATCCGGCACCGGCGCCGAGGATTCCGGCGATCAGCGCGACCGCCGCCCCGATCGCGACGACCGTGGCGCCACCTCCACGCCGGACGGGCCGGGCCGGTTCCGCGGCATGTGTGGGCTCCCATCCGTGCAGGGTCTCGGTCGAGACCATCGGCGGCCCCAGCCGCTCCCGGGCGGTCGGATCGGTCGCCCGATCACGGTACGCCGCAGATGAAGTCGGATCTCCGGCGGCAGGCATGCCCGGAGCCGACCCCGAAGAACCCGGAGACGCATGGGGATCCGGCTGCATACGCGGCCCGACGAGGGTCTGACGGGTGTCGAAGGCATCGTGCAGGGCGTCGGCGAACTCGCCGGCGGTCGGGTACCTGTCGTCTGGGTTCTTGGCCATCGCCCGAGCGAGGACCGCGTCGACCGCGGCCGGGAGCGCCCCATTGCGACTGCTCGCCGGCGGCGGCTCGTGGTACATGTGCGCGGTCATCAGGCCGTGCAGCGACGTCGCATCGAAAGGCGGTGCGCCGGTGAGGAGTTCGAAGGCGGTGGCGCCGAGCGAATAGATGTCGCTACGGGGGTCGACGCGTCGGCCCTCGATCTGCTCGGGCGACGCGTAATGCATCGTCCCGATCGTGATGCCGGTCCCGGTCAGGTTCGTCACCTCGTCGAGCACCTGCGCGATGCCGAAGTCGGTGACCTTGACGGCCTCGGGTGTGAGGGAGCCGGTGTTTCCGGGACGGTCGCCGCCGAGACCCGGGGTGACGAGGATGTTCGCCGGTTTGATGTCGCGGTGCATGATCCCGCGACGGTGCGCGGCGTCGAGCCCGGCGGCCACGCCGCGGACGATCGTGCACGCCAGCCGAGGGTCGAGGGGCGCGTCGGCCGCGAGCATCCGCGCGACGTCGACACCGGGCACGTACTCCATCGCGATCCAGAGCTGACCCTCGAAGACCCCCCGGTCGTAGACGGTGACGACATTGGGGTGGTGTAGCGGCGCGACGATGTCCGCCTCCCGCTCGAACCGGGCGCGGAACACCGGATCGGTGGCGTGTCCCGACCGCAGGACCTTGAGTGCATCCGACCGCGGCAGCCGCGGGTGGGCCGCCTTGTAGACGTCGCCCATGCCACCGCGTCCGAGCACGTCAAGGACGCGGTACCCCGCGATCAGGTCCCCTACCTGGTACATGACGTCCTCACCGATACCCCGTGCACCCGCGGCTTCGGGCGGATGCATAGGCACCGAATGCTACCGAGTGTCACCAAACCCCGGCCGGGTACACCGTCCGAACCCTACGATCGGCGTCGATGGAATCCACCGAGAAACTTCCCGACGCCCCGGGCGGGGCCTTCAGCGCGACCGAACTCGACGAGGCGTTCGCCGAATTCCAGCGCACGGTCGCCGAGGTCGCGGTCAGCGGTGACTGGGACCGCTACGCCGACATGTTCACCGAGGACGCCGACTTCGTCGAGCACGCGCTGGGGACGCTGCGCGGCCGCGAGGAGATCCGCGCCTGGGCCTGGCGCACGATGACCGCCTTCCCCGGAAGTCACATGACGGGCTTCCCGTCGCTGTGGCACGTGGTCGACGCCCCGACCGGTCGGGTGATCTGCGAGGTCGACAACCCGATGCGCGATCCGGGGGACCAGAGCCTCATCACCGCCACGAACATCACCATCCTCACCTATGCGGGCGACGGTCTGTGGAGCCGCGAGGAGGATGTCTACAACCCGATGGAGTTCGGCCGGGCAGCGATGCGGTGGTGTGAGAAAGCCCGCGAACACGGCAATCTCGATGAGCCCGCCGCCACGTGGATGGAGACCAGCGGCGCCTTCTTCGCCCGGTCCCACAAGAAGGGCTGACGCCGGGAAAAATCCCCGCCGACCTGCGACGAGGCGACCGAACCGATCGCCCAGGACAACCGTGACCGACACCACCGTGCACGGTCGTAACGTCGGCACCATACGGACACGACAGTGTCACAGACGGACTTGGGACCCGATCGCAAGTGCCGTAGGCTAGGGCTTTGACCAGTGGAGGAGGGCTGCGCAGTCGCGCGTCCGAGACCACCCAAGGTCCGCCCGGGTGGGCGTGACCCGCCCACGACGACGCCGCTATCCCACTCGCGGCACCGTCGCGAGGCAAGAAAAGACGACACACGTACGACATACGCGGACACCCTTCGGAGGACATCTATATGGCACGCGAGCTGACGCAACTCGAGCTTCTCAAGGAACTCGCCCCGGTTGCCGAGGAGAACGTCAACCGTCACCTCAAGACCGCCAAGGACTGGAACCCGCACGACTATGTCCCGTGGGACGAGGGTCGCAACTTCGCGGCGCTCGGCGGCGTCGACTACGACCCCGAGCAGTCGCAGCTCGACGAGGTCGCCAAGGCCGCGATGATCACCAACCTGCTGACCGAGGACAACCTCCCATCGTACCACCGCGTCATCGCCGACAACTTCTCGATGGACTCCGCCTGGGGCCACTGGGTCGGTCGCTGGACCGCCGAGGAGAACCGCCACGGCATCGTCATGCGCGACTACCTCGTCGTCACCCGCGGTGTCGATCCGGTCGCCCTCGAAGAGGCGCGGATGATCCACATGACGAACGGCTACGACCCGATGCTGGCGACCGCCGGTCGCGTCGACGAACTCGAGGAGCACGCCGACGAACTCGGCCTGCTGCACTCGGTCGCATACGTGACCTTCCAGGAACTCGCGACCCGCGTCAGCCACCGCAACACCGGCAAGGCCTGCAAGGACCCGATCGCGGACAAGATGCTGCAGCGCATCGCGGCCGACGAGAACCTGCACATGATCTTCTACCGCAACATCTGCGGTGCGGGCTTCGACATCTCCCCCGACCAGACGCTGCGCGCGGTCACCGACATCGTGACCAACTTCCAGATGCCCGGCGCCGGAATGCCGAACTTCCGCCGCCACGGCGTCCTGATGGCCAAGCACGGCATCTACGACCTTCGCCAGCACCTCGAAGAGGTCGTCATGCCGGTTCTGCGCAAGTGGAACGTCTTCGAGCGCGACGACTTCACCGCCGAGGGCGAGAAGACCCGTGAGGAGCTCGCCGCCTTCCTCGAGCAGCTCGAGAAGGACACCATCCGCTTCGAGGAGATGCGCGACCGTTCGCTCGCCCGCGAGGCCAAGAAGCGGGAGCAGCGGGCATCCTGAGCACGACCCTCTCCAGCAGCCCGGCGCCTTCGACCTCCGAAGGCGCCGGTTCTGCGTCCCCGGCCAAGCTCCGCATCGGCTCCATCGAGCTGGCGAGCCCCGTCGTCCTCGCGCCGATGGCGGGTGTCACCAACGTCGCATTCCGCACGCTGTGCCGCGAACTCGAGCTCGCCCGCACCGGGACCGTCTCCGGTCTGTACGTCTGCGAGATGGTGACCGCCCGCGCCCTCGTCGAACGTCATCCGGTCACGATGCACATGACGACCTTCGGACCCGACGAGAGTCCGCGATCGATGCAGCTGTACACCGTTGACCCGGAGTACACGTACCAGGCGGCGAAGATGATCGTCGACGAGAACCTCGCCGATCACATCGACATGAACTTCGGCTGCCCGGTACCCAAGGTGACGCGCAAGGGCGGTGGCTCGGCCATCCCCTACAAGCGGACGCTGTTCCGCAAGATCGTCGCGGCCGCCGTCCGTGCGACCGAGGGCACCGACATCCCGGTCACGGTCAAGTTCCGCATCGGCATCGACGACGACCACCGCACGCATCTCGACGCGGGGCGCATCGCCGCCGAGGAGGGTGCCGCCGCGGTCGCCCTGCACGCCCGGACCGCGTCGCAGCGCTATTCCGGCGAAGCCGACTGGGATGAGATCGCCCGCCTCAAGGAGCACGTCACCTCGGTGCCGGTGCTGGGCAACGGCGACATCTTCGAACCAGCGGACGCGGTGGCGATGATGAACCGGACCGGGTGTGACGGAGTCGTCGTCGGCCGCGGCTGCCTCGGACGCCCCTGGTTGTTCGCCGAACTCGCCGCCGAACTCAACGGATTCGAGGCACCCAGTCCCCCGAACCTGGGCGAGGTCGCCGAGATCATGGTCCGGCACTGCCAGCTCCTCGTCGACCACCACGGCGAGATGAAGGGCTGCCGCGAGATCCGCAAACATGTGGCGTGGTACCTGCGGGGATTCCCGGCCGGCTCGGAGATCCGTCGGCGGATGGCGCTCGTCGGCAGCGTCGACGAGCTGCGCGAACTGCTGTCCGAACTGCCTGCCGACGCACCGTTCCCGAGTGACGGTCATGGCCCGCGCGGCCGCCAGGGTTCGCCGGCGAAGGTCGCCCTGCCCGACGGCTGGCTCGACGATCCCGACGAGGACGTCGTGCCCGCCGGTGCGGAGATCATGCACTCCGGCGGCTGACACGTTCTGCGAAAACCGTCACAACGACGGTCCGGCTGAGTTCGATTCTCAGGTGCGATCAGTAATATGGCGCGAAGGTCCCGGCCACCCGGGGCCCTGCGTGCGTGCGTGCCGCGTCGATCAGCCCCGACGCGCGGTCATGCGCATTCGAGACCTACGGGGTAGAGGAACGTGCATTGAGTCGGACATCGGGACCGGACGAACCGGAGGCGGGAGACGAGGCCAACCGGTCTCGTCGTGGCCGTCGTGCCGGGCGTCCCGACGATGCCAACGACCGCCGTCCGCCGGTGGACCCCGGCGCTCGGGACGCCTCGCCGCCGGGAGCGCACCCGAGTCTCCGCGAGCCGCGTTCCAGTGATCGCTTCGTCCGCGGGCGGACCCGACTGACCGTCCGCGAGCTCATGGAGCAGATGAACGCGGAGGAACCCCGGACGCCCCCGGCCGACTCCCCCCGCCGCGGACGCTCCCGCGCCGGTGCGCCCGACCAGGCACCCCCGCCCGGCCCTTACGCGAACATCCCGCCGACGACCCGCAGCCGGTCCCGCCGCTTCAACCCGGCGCAGCCCGATCAGGTCCGGCCCCCTCGTCCTCCGCTCGGACGGAGCGACCAGAGCCAGCCCGCGGCCGACGATCGTCCCACCGAGATCCACCGCTTCGACAACGACGTCACCCAGAAGATCCCCACGATCGGTGACAAACCCGGCGAGCCCGCACCCGACCTGTCGGACCGCGCCACCGCCCAGCGCGCCTTCGAGGAGTCGCGTGCCCAGGACGCGCTGGTACCCCCGGCCGCGACCACGCCGGACGAACCGCCGACCCCTCGCGAACCGCTCGAACGAACCCCCGACCTGACCGGTCCACTCCAACTCCGCCAGGCGCCCCGCCACCACCCGGGGCGCGGCGGCGACCGTCGCGGTGCACTCGTCCGAAAGACCACCGCCACCGGACGCATCCTGGTGGCCATCGCATGTGTGACCGCCCTGGTCGGCACCGGTTTCGTCTGGAACTACCTGCAGTCGTGGAACGGCAACTGGCGCAATGTCACCGCCGTCGACGCCGAAGACAAGAACATCCGCAACAAGGACGCCCAAAACGGCGACGAGACCTACCTGATCGTCGGCACCGACACGCGTGGCGGCAAGAACGCGAAGGTGGGTGCGGGCACCACCGCCGATGCCGAGGGCGCCCGTTCCGACACCGTCATCCTGGTCAACGTCCCGGCCAACCGTGAACGCGTCGTCGCGGTGTCCTTCCCACGCGACCTCCAGGTGGACCAGCCCGCATGCAACTCGTGGGACAACGAGACCGGCAAGTACGGCGCGGAGATGCCGGCACAGAGCGGCGTGAAGCTGAACAGCGTCTACTTCTACGGCGGCCCGCAGTGCCTCGTCCGGGTGCTGACCCAGATGAGCGGCCTCAACATCAACCACTTCATCGGCATGGACTTCTACGGCTTCGAGCAGGTCGTACGGACGATCGGTGGTGTCGAGGTGTGCTCGACGGTGCCACTCTACGACTACGAGCTCGGCAACATCCTCCGCAAACCCGGCAAACAGAAGCTCACCGGGCGCAGGGCCCTCAACTATGTCCGCGCCCGCAACATCGCCTCCGAGGGCAACGGCGACTACGGTCGCATCAAGCGTCAGCAGCTGTTCATGTCGTCGTTGCTGCGTTCGACGCTGTCGGGCAACGTGCTGGCGAACCCCAACAAGCTCAACAGCATCGTCAACACGTTCATCAAGTACAGCTACGTCGACGGCGTCGACACCCAGTCGCTGATCAACCTCGCCGAGTCGATGCAGGGCATCGAGGCCGGTCGCGTCTCGTTCCTGACCATCCCCACCTCCGGCACGACCACCGACGGTTCCAACAATGAGATCCCACGCACCGACGACGTCGATGCGATCTTCAACGCGATCATCGACGACCTGCCGTTGCCCGGCGAGAAGGTCGAGAAGAAGAAGCCGACGTCCAAGGCGCCCTCGCGAGCTCCGAGTTCGAGGAACTCGACGGAGACCCCCGGACGGATCAACGCCACCGCGCAGAATCCCGGCAACATCGGTATCCGCGTGCTCAACGGGACCAGCACCACCGGTCTCGCCGCCGAGGTGTCCGACCAGTTGAAGCCGTACGGCTTCGACGTCCGCGGTGTGGCCGACGCCTCGGAGAGCCGGGACGACACCGTCGTGCGGTACGGCACCGGACAGCAGAACGCGGCCGCCACGCTGGCCGCCATGTTCCCCGGCGCCGAGATCCAGCTCGACCGGACGGTCAAATCGGGGGTCGAACTCATCCTCGGGTCCGACTTCACCGGCGAGCTGGGATCGGTGCCCGACGCCGGGGCCACGGTGAACGTCGAGCAGCTCGCGCCGGCCGAGAACACCGGTGATCTGCCCAACGATCTCGCCGTCACCAACGCGGGCGACACGACCTGTACCTAGCACGATCGTCCGGATGAGACGACGACGACGTCACCGCGCCGGTCGTTCACGCTGCGTTCATCGCCCGTGAGCGAAGAAGACCGTTCCCCGACGTACCCTGGGTACATGCGTACTGCCTACCAAGAGCAACTCGAGGAGCTGACCAACGTCCTGGGTGAAATGTGTGAACTCGCGGGTACCGCGATGTCGCGTGCCACCCAGGCGCTCCTGCAGGCCGACCTCGCCGTTGCCGAAGAGGTCATCGGCGACAGCGAACGGATGGCACAGTTGTCGGCCCGCGCCGAGGAACAGTCCTTCGCTCTCCTCGCTCTCCAGGCCCCGGTCGCCGGCGACCTCCGCGGAGTCGTCAGTGGTTTCCAGATCGTCGCCGACGCCGACCGGATGGGTGCCCTCGCCCTCCACGTGGCCAAGGTCGCCCGTCGTCGCCACCCGGCAAAGGCCCTCCCTGAGGAGGTCAACGGCTACTTCGCGGAGATGGGCCGGCTCGCGGTGACCCTTGCCAAGAATGCGCATGAGGTCTTGGTGACCCACGACCCGCAGGCCGCGCTGCGCTTGCAGGAGGACGACGACGCGATGGACGATCTCCACCGCCACCTGTTCACCGTCCTGATGGACCGCGAATGGCAGCACGGCGTCGCCGCGGCGGTGGATGTGACCCTGCTCGGTCGCTACTACGAACGCTTCGCAGATCATGCCGTGCTGATCGGTCGCCGGGTGGTGTTCACCGCCACCGGCAAGACCCCCGAACAGTTCCAGAACATCGGGTGATCTTCCTCGCTCACCCTTCTCGGGGAGCGAGGGCACACATTTCGAGAGGCCGAGGATTCAGTTGGATGAACTGAACTCGGCCTCTCTTCATGTCAGGAACATCTGGCGCGCTTTGCGCCCGGGAACGATTTCACAGCTGCACATGTCCCCGTTATGGTGGCGGACATGGGCCAGAATCAGCCGATCGAACCCGATTTCAATGCGATGACCGACGAGGCAGCCGCGGCAGCCGCCCACCGACGGCAGATATTCACCTATCTCGGCGTCATCGCATCGCTCACCGCTCTGCTGGTCATTCTCCTGATCAACATGTGAGCAGCAAACAAACAGGGCCCCTCCCGTCAACGGGAAGAGCCCTGTTCGGAAGGTTGGCGCTGCGTCAGCCGAAGCGCCCCGAGATGTAGTCCTCGGTCTCCTTCTTCGTCGGATTCGAGAACATCGTCTCGGTGTCGCTGATCTCGACCAGCTGTCCGGGCTGACCGACACCCTCGAGATTGAAGAATGCGGTCTGGTCGCTGACGCGGGCGGCCTGCTGCATGTTGTGGGTCACGATGACGATCGTGTACTCCTTCTTGAGCTCACCCATCAGATCCTCGATGGCCAGCGTCGAGATCGGGTCGAGCGCCGAGCACGGCTCGTCCATCAGCAGCACGTCCGGGGAGACCGCGATGGCCCGCGCGATACAGAGCCGCTGCTGCTGGCCGCCGGAGAGCCCGCCGCCGGGCTTGTCGAGACGGTCTTTGACCTCTTCCCAGAGGTTCGCGCCGCGCAGACTGCGCTCGGCGACCTCGTCGAGCTCGGCCCTGTTGCGCACGCCCTGGAGGCGCAGGCCGGCGACGACGTTGTCGCGAATGGACATCGTCGGGAACGGGTTGGGTCGCTGGAACACCATGCCGATCGTGGCGCGCACGCTCACCGGATCGACGTTGCGGCCGTAGATGTCCTCGCCGTCGAGCAGCACGCTGCCCTCGGCGTAGGCGCCGGGGGTGACCTCGTGCATCCGGTTCAGGGTGCGCAGGACCGTCGACTTGCCGCAGCCCGACGGGCCGATGAAGGCGGTGATGCAGCGCGGCGGCACCTCGAGGGTCACGTCCTTCACCGCATGGAAGTCGCCGTAGTAGATGTTCAGGTCTTTGATGTCGAGGCGCTTTGCCATGACGTTGTCCGTTTCTCAGTGTCGACCCGTTCACCGGGCCGGGGGTGGTCTCAGAGTCGCCGAGACTCAGGATGTCTTGGGTGCGAAGATCTTCGAGACGACCTTGGCCCCGACGTAGACGATGGCCACGAGGATGACCAGGCACAGGGCCGCCCCCCAGACCTTGTCGAAGACACCTGGCCCGTTGTTGTACTGCTGAACCATCATCAGCGGCAGTGATTCCTGGTTGCCCTCGAAGGGATTCCAGTTCATCGCGCGCGTCGAGCCGACGAGGATGAGCACGGGCGCCGATTCCCCCATCACGCGGGCGATGGCCAGCATCACGCCGGTCACGATGCCCGAGAGGGCCGTCGGCAGCACGATCTTCACGATGGTCTTCCACTTCGGGATACCCAGCGCATACGACGCCTCGCGCAGATCCTGCGGGACGATCTTGAGCATCTCCTCGGTGGCACGGACCACGAGCGGCACCATGAGCAGCACCAGCGCGATGGCCACCACGAACCCCGAGCGGGGCAGTCCGAGGCTGGTGCGCCACACCGCATAGACGAACAGGGCCGCGACGATCGACGGAACTCCGGAGAGGATGTCGACCATGAAGGTGGTGACCCGGGCGAGCAGCGACTTCTTGGTGGCGTACTCGACGAGGTAGATGGCCACGAAGATGCCGAGCGGGATCGAGATCACGGCGGCCAGTGCGGTCTGCATCAGCGTTCCGACGATGGCGTTAGCCGCGCCGCCCTTGCGCTCGGGCAGGGTCCACCAGTCGATGTCGAGCAGTGGTTCGATGCCGCGGATGACCAGCGTGGCGACCAGCCACACGAGCGGGACCAAGGCGATGAGGAGTGCGGCGATGACCGAGGTCCGGACGATGTGATCGGTCAGGCGCCGACGCTTCGCGAGCGGGGCGAAGCCGGTCGGCTTCTTGACCGGGTCGGCCGATCGTGAGGGCGTTGTGACGGTCATGGTCACTTCTTTCCGGCGACGACCGCACGGGCCGCGGCGTTGACGATGAAGGTCAGGACGAAGAGGGTGAGTCCGGCGGAGATGTAGGCGCCGGTCTTGCCCGGTGAGTCGAACTCGGCGGCGTTGTTGGCGATCTTGGTCGCGAAGGTCTCGCCGCTCTCCATGAGGTTGAAGTTCATCGGGCCGGCGGTGGAGATGATCAGCAGCAGCGCCATCGTCTCTCCGAGCGCGCGACCGAGGCCGAGCATCGAACCGGAGATGTAGCCGGAGAAGCCGAAGGGCAGCACCGCCAGCTTGACGACCTCGAACTTCGTCGCGCCCAGGGCGAGAGCGGCCTCACGGTGCCCCTTGGGCGTCTGCATGAAGACCTCACGGGTGACCGCGGTGATGATCGGCAGGATCATGACCGCGAGCACGATGCCCGCGGTGAGCAGCGTGCCACCGGTGGACATGTTCGCGACCTGGGTGGGCTGCTGGAAGAACGGCAGGAAACCGAGGTGGCCGACGAGCCACTCGTTCACCGGCACCAGCGCGGGGCCGAGGACGAGGATGCCCCACAAGCCGTACACGATCGAGGGCACCGCGGCGAGCAGGTCGACGGTGTACGTGATCGGTCCGACGAGGCGCTTGGGGGCGTACTCGGTGAGGAAGATCGAGATCCCGAGCGCGACCGGCATCGCGATGAGCAGGGCGATGACGGAGACGACGACCGTCGCGTAGAACAGCTGTGGGATGCCGAACGCGAGTTGGTTGCCGCTGGTGATCCAGTCACCGGTGTAGGTGAAGAAGTTCTCCTCGTTCTTGGCCAGCGACGGGATGGCCTGCGCCAGGAGGAATAGCGCGATGAGCCCGATGACGAGCGAGACGACGAAGCCCGAACCGACCGCCAGGTTGCGGAACACCTGGTCGGCCACACGGTGACGCGCCCCGGAGTGCAGGTTGCTGGGTGTGGCGCCGTCGGGCGACGACTCGGGAAGGCTCGTCCCATCCGAATCCGGCGGGATCGCACCACTTTCTTTGCTCAGCGACGTCATGCGTCCCTCTTGTGCTTCCGCTCTGGTCATTGGGGCCACTTCCCGGTCCACTGCTCACAGTCCGTGCGACACACGAAGAGTCGTGTCAGTGTGTCAACCGCACATGCGGGGCCGCAATTCCTGGCGGCCCCGCATGCACTGTTCCGTTGTGTCACGTCAGGCGTTGCCGCTGCCGGCAAGCGCGTCGATGCTGCCCTGCAGCTTGGCCTTGAAGTTCTGCGGCACCGGCACGTAGCCGATCTCCGCGAGACCGGTCTGGCCGTCGCCGAGGATCTTCGTGAACGCATCCTTCAGGGTGGCACTGGTGGCCTCGTCGGAGTAACCGGCCGAACAGACGATGCTGTACGGCGTCAGCAACAGCGGGTAGGCACCCGGGGTCTTCGACGCGAACAGCGCGTCGGTGTCGACGACGAGGTCCTTGCTGGCCGGGTTCTTGAACTCCAGCGCGTCGAGGGCCTTGCCGGCACTCTCCGCGTTCAGCTCGACCGGACCCGCTCCGAAGTCGATGTCGGCGACACCGAGCTTGTTCTCGGTCGCGAAGCCCCACTCCACGTAGCTGATCGAGCCGGGGGTCTTCTTGACCGTGTCACCGACACCGGTCGACTTCGACGCGCCCGAACCGACGTTCTTGGGAGCGAATTCCTTGCTGTGCTCATACGGCCAGTCGTTGGTCGCCGAGTTCTGCAGGAACCGCTGGAAGTTGTCGGTCGTGCCCGAGCTGTCGGAGCGGTAGACCGGGACGATGTCGCCGCCCGGCAGCTGCGCGCCCGGGTTGAGTGCGGCGATCGCCGGATCGTTCCACTTGGTGATCTTGCCGTTGAAGATCTTGGCGATGACGGCGGGATTGAGCTTGAGGTCGTCGACGCCCTCGAGGTTGTAGGCGACCGCAACCGGTCCGACGACCATCGGCAGATGCCAGGCGTCGTTGCCGTTGCAGCGATCCTTGGCCTTGGTGATCTCGTCGCCCTTCAGGGCCGAGTCCGAACCCGCGAAGTCGACGTCGCCGGCGATGAACTTCTTGATGCCGTCACCGGAGCCGCTGCCGGTGTAGTCGAGGACGATGTCGCTGTCGTCCGAGAGGATCTGACTGAAGTGCTCCATGGCCTTCTGCTGGGCGGTGGAACCCTCGCCACTCACCGTCTGAGTGTCTCCCCCACCACACGCCGTCACCAGGGTCAATGCCGCGATCGCCGACACCGCCGCCAGAGCGCCGTTCCGCTTGATTCTCACCGCAGGTGTTGCCTTTCCGTATCGTGCTCCGTCCCGAGGCCCGGGTGTCCGGAGTGTCCGAAAAGGAAAGCTAGGCGCGCCGGGTTGCCGAATCCCCGACAGAAGGTGAACGGAAGGTGAACCACCCGAGGCGGTCAGGTGCGAATGGCGTGCCGCGACCTCCGGGACCGGATGGAAGTGATCTACGCAACGCAGGTGTCCTTACTTGGCGGGAGCCACACATCGGCGACATCGTCGGGGCGATGCGGACCGCGCTCAGCCGCGGGCTTCACCCGTAGGCGACATCGACGGCATACCTGGTGAAGCCCAGGCGTTCATACGTGCGCAAGGCCGCCGTGTTGTCGCCTTCCACGTAGAGGTTGATCTCGGCGACACCGCGCCGTGCGAGGTGGTGGAGTCCGGCAAGCGTCAGCAGCTTCCCGAGCCCGCGCCCCTGCGCCTGCGGATCGACACCGACGATGTACACCTCGCCGAGATCGGCATCGTGCTGTTTGGTCCAGTGGAAACCCAGGAGCCGTGCCGGATCCTCGGCGTCGAAGGCGAGGAACAGACCTTCGGGATCGAACCAGTCGGCCGCGACCCGCTCGGCGATCTGATCGAGCTCCCAGCCGCCCTGTTCGGGATGCCAGTCGAAGGCGGCGTTGTTGACGCGCAGGATCTCTGCATCGTCGTCCGACCCGGCATAGGTCCGGAGTGTGAGACCCGGATCGACGACGAGTTCGGGGAGCTCGTGTCCCTCACCGACCGGGCGCCGTAGTTGCAGGAGTTCGCGCCGCTTCTGCAGTCCCATCGCCGATGCGAGCGCGACTGCACCGGGCAGATCGCCGTGCGCCCACACCCGGGCCGGGAGCCCTTCCTGCTTCGCCGCGGCGAAAGCGGCGTCGAGCAGCGAGCGTCCCAGTCCCTCGCGCCGCCGCTCGGGGTCGACGACCGCCTCGATCATCGACGGCTCGCCGTCCCGACCGGGCACGACGTTGGCGTAGGCACCTGTGGACCACACGTGGATGACCGGCGAATCCGCGTCGGTGTCAATCGCTTTGACCGCCTCGTCCGAGAGCGGAGCGACGCCGTCGGCAGAGGTCGCCGCACGCACCATGCGACGTGCCTCGGCGACGACCTCCGCGGGGGCGGCACCTCGTCGTACCTGCATTCGGTCAGTTTCCGGCGCTGGCACTGAACTCCTCGTCGAAGGTATCCGGACCGTGGAGGGTGTCGTCGAACTCGCCCGGATCAACTTCCGGGGCAACGTCTTCCGGCACTTCCTCGACCTCGGCCTGGGCCGCCCGACCGCGCGTGGGCCGCACCGCCTTGTATCCGACGTTGCGGACCGTGCCGATCAGCGATTCGTGTTCGCTGCCGAGCTTGGCGCGCAGACGGCGCACGTGCACGTCGACCGTGCGCGTACCGCCGAAGAAGTCGTACCCCCACACCTCCTGCAGCAGCTGAGCGCGCGTGAACACACGACCTGCGTTCTGCGCCAGGTACTTCAGGAGTTCGAATTCCTTGTAAGTCAGATCGAGGGGACGTCCACGCAGTCGCGCGGTATACGTCCCCTCGTCGATGACCAGCTCCCCGAGCGTGACCTTCCCCGACGTCTCCTCGGCGGCCACTCCGCGGGTGCGCACCACCAGCAGGCGCAACCGCGCGTCGAGTTCCGCCGGTCCCGTGCCCGGGAGCAGGAATTCGTCGATGCCCCAGTCCGCATTGACCGCGACCAATCCGCCCTCGGTCAGCACGGCCGCCACCGGCACCGAGGAGCCGGTGCTACCCAGCAGCCGGCACAGTCCTCGTGCCGCCGCCAGATCCGCGCGTGCGTCGACCAGGGCCACGTCCGCGTTGCCCGCCTCCATGAGTGAGGAAACCTCCGTCGGGGCGACACGCACGTTGTGAGCGAGCAGCGACAGCGACGGCAGGACCGACTCCGGATTGGGATCGGCCGTCAACAACAAGAGATCCACCTAGCACTCCGATCTCGTTCGTCCCCGTCCCAGACCATCCAATCCGCCCACCACGCTGTGAACGCCTCCGCACACGCCACCGCAGATTGTTTACTCTGGCTTACCAACGTGTGCGAGATAGGTGACAGAATAGCGCCATCCGCGCACTTCGCTGTTAACAAGTCGAGTCGGGGCGATCGGTGGACACGCCGGAGAGGATGGTCGTCCGAGCATGCCGGGCATCCGGAAAGTCCTCGTCATCGCGGTCACCGTGGCGGTCGTCGCCGCCGGATCGGTGCTGCTCGTCGACGTCGGCGCGGCCATTCGCAGCGAGCACCGACTCGCCCGTGCCCTCGCCGAATCACCGCGCGTCCCATTCGATCCCGAGGTGACACTCGCCGGGTTCCCGTTCCTCACCCAGGCGTCGAAGGGTGACTACTCCGGGGCGACGATCGCCGCTCGCGGTGTCGAACTACCCGGTTGCGAACCCGCCCGCGGCATCTGCCGAGGCGAACTCGGCGCCACACTCGGCCGTTTCCAGGGCCCGGAACGAGGGGATTTCACCGGGAGTGATGTTCTGCACACATCGTCGATCTCGGCCTACACCCGCCTCGACGCGGTCACCCTCGCGCGTTATCTGCGGATCACCGATCTGACGGTGAGCACGCCCGCCCCAGACGGCAAGGCCGGGGGCGGTGGTCCCCAGGACGGCGTCGTCTCCCGTTCGGAGGGTGTCGTTTTCACCGGCACGGTCGCCCTGCCGCCGGACGCCGGGCTCGCCGCCGATGATCCCCCGTCGGCGTCCTCGTTCACCGGGCCGAAGGTTCGGGTCAGCGTCGCGGTCGACCTGTCGGTCACCGACGGCGCACTGGAGATCCGGGCCACCGACTTCTACACCGGACCCGAACGACACGTGGACGCCGACGTCCCCGAGGAGATGCGCGCGGCTGTACTCGACCGTTTCAGCATGGTGCTCCCCCCGCTCCCGATGGCCTGGGGACTCGTGGCCCAACGCGCGGAGAGCTTCGGCGGCGACGTGCAGGTCGTCGCCGACTCCGGCCCCGCCGGCCTCCGGCCGGGCCGGTTCTGACACCGCCGTACGCAGCGCACACACCGCTCTGGACGCGGCCTTTCTGCGCTGGTCAGAGCGCAATCCACCCGGGGGTTCGGACTCCGATCGGCACTGTTGTACCCTCGTGGGCATGCAACAGCGCCGTGAGTACTTGCTCACACGCCGCCGGGCGATCGACTTCTGTCGTGTCGCCGATTGTTGCTGTCGCACGCACCGCTGACGGTGTGCCCTACATGCGCTGCCACGCAGTCGCATCATGCGCACCGCCGATGACGACGGGGTGCGTCTTCACCGAGGCCTGAGTCCTCTCTCCACACGCCTCCTCGTTCATCACAGATCAGAGCCCGCGGGCGTCTGTCCGCGCCTCGCCGCTGTTTCGCCACACAGATCCATTCACCACCAGATATCCATCCGAAAGGAACCAGACATGGCACGTTCCGACGTCCTGGTCAGCGCCGAATGGGCTGAGCAGAACCTCAACGCCGACAAGACCGTCTTCATCGAGGTCGACGAGGACACCTCGGCCTACGACGGCGGCCACATCCCCGGCGCGATCAAGCTCGACTGGAAGCAGGACCTGCAGGACGGAATCCGCCGCGACTTCGTCGACGCCGATCGCTTCTCGAAGCTGCTGTCCGAGCGTGGCGTCGCCAACGACGACACCGTGATCCTGTACGGCGGCAACAACAACTGGTTCGCGGCCTACGCCTACTGGTACTTCAAGCTGTACGGCCACAACGACGTCAAGCTGATCGACGGCGGCCGCAAGAAGTGGGAGCTCGACGGCCGTCCGCTGTCCTCGGATGCGGTCACCCGCCCGGCCACCGAGTACAAGGCCTCCTCGCCCGACCTGAGCATCCGCGCGTTCCGCGACGAGGTCATCGACGCCATCGGCACCAAGAACCTGGTCGACGTGCGCAGCCCTGACGAGTTCTCCGGCAAGATCCTCGCGCCGGCGCACCTCCCGCAGGAGCAGGCACAGCAGCGCGGCCACGTCCCCGGCGCCATCAACATCCCGTGGTCGACCACCGCGAACGAAGACGGCACCTTCAAGTCCGACGAAGAGCTCACCGCTCTCTACGCGGACAAGGGATTCGACGACAGCCGCGAGACCATCGCGTACTGCCGCATCGGCGAGCGCTCGAGCCACACCTGGTTCGTGCTGACCGAGCTGCTCGGCAAGAAGAACGTCAAGAACTACGACGGAAGCTGGGTCGAGTACGGCTCGCTAGTCGGTGCGCCGATCGAACTCGGAGAAGGAAAGTAACAACTATGTGTGCTGCACCCAAGCAGGGACAGAAGCTGCCTGCCGGCGTCGACGTGGAGAAGGAGACCGTCCTCACCGGGCAGGTCACCGACGGCTCGGGCAACCCGGTCGCGGGCGCCTTCGTTCGTCTGCTCGACTCGACCGGTGAGTTCACCGCCGAGGTCGTCGCCTCACCGACCGGCGACTTCCGCTTCTTCGCCGCCCCCGGCACCTGGACGCTTCGCGCCCTGTCGTCCGTCGGCAACGGCGATGCGTCGATCAGCCCCGAGGGCCCCGGCATCCACGAACAGGACATCACCGTCTCCAAGTGATGCACTCCTCGTCGTGGGTGTCCGAGACCTCACGACGCCGCCCGGTCACCGCACAGCGGTGACCGGGTTTCGTCGTTTCCGGGACCTCTTCCGTTCCCTGAGGAGCGCCTGCCGGAGCACCGACCCGTTCCCTGAGGAGCGAAGCGTCTCGAAGGGCACCCGCTGCACCCTCCGCAGAAGCCCGGGTTAGAATTATCCTCGTGGTCCTCTTCTTCGAAATCCTGCTGATCCTGGCCGCCGTGCTGATCACCTGGTTCGGTGTCTACACCCTCTACCGCCTGGTCACCGACGAGTCGTGACGTCCCACCCGGGAACCGGTGGAGCCGCCGACGAGCCTGCCGGCTCCGTGCCCAAGGGCGACGGTGTCACGTCGCCGTCGGGCGAAGGTGTCGCTCATCGTTCCGGTGACGAGGCGATAAGCCAGGCCGAGGCACGCGCCGTCGAGTCCGGCAGCCGCGAGCGCAACGTCCCCACCTGGGACGGCCTCCCGCTGCCCGCCGACACCGCGAACCTTCGTCTCGGCGCCGATCTCCATCCCGGTCTGCTGGCACTTCTGCCGCTGGTCGGTGTCTGGCGCGGCGAGGGCGAAGGCCACGACGCGGACACCGACACCGACTACCACTTCGCGCAGCAGATCGTCGTCTCGCATGACGGCCAGAACTTCCTCACCTGGGAGTCACGCTCGTGGGTTATCGACGACGACGCCGTCTTCGTCCGACCAGACCTTCGCGAATCCGGTTTCTGGCGTATCGGCGAAGACGACACCATCGAGCTGCTCCTCGCCCACGCCGAGGGTTCGGTCGAGCTCTTCTACGGCACTCCCCTCAACCAGACCTCATGGGAGCTGGCGACCGACGTCGTCATCAAGTCCCAGTCCGGCCGCCGCGCCGGCGGGGCGAAGCGCCTCTACGGTCTGGTCCCCGACGGCGACCTGGCCTACGTCGAGGAGCGCGTCGACACCGACGGCGACCTCATCCCCCGTCTGTCGGCCAAGCTCCGACGCCACGTCGGTTGAGCATCTCGCGGGATCAGCGGATACCCGGGAGCCCCTCACCGATGAGTGCGGCCGCAACGTCGTAGATCCGAGAACGCGAGATACAGGTTCCGTTTGGGCAGCGCGCTGTACATCAGCGACCCGACCATGATCACCACCGAGCCGTAGGCCGTCGCAGCTCCCGGGCGCCCCGCCCAGCCGGGGTGCACCGTGCCCGACGCCGAGACATAGGGTGCGCGTCCGGGTGAGCCGTCGAGTCGCAGGCCCACCACCGAAAAGACGTCGCTGCGAGCGGAGTGCGGGGAGATCGAGAAGTCGACGCGCTCGTGCGGACCGCATTCGACGACGGTGTACTCCGACCCGGCCCGATGAACGACCGCAACCCAGGTGTCGCCGGCATTGCGGACCGTGAATGTCGTTCCTCCGGAGCGGTATTGGTAGGAGATGTGATCCTCCGCGGGGTCCCGCAGCCGGCAGCCGGCGAGTCCCCCCGGCCCAGTCCGTGCTCCACGGCGTGAGGTAACGCTGGGCGAGGAACTCCCGCTCCGACGGGATGGGGATGGTCACCGGCATCGCGCGCCCCTGGTGGACCCACACCCCTCCGTAGATGACCGGGCGGCCGTCGTCACCTCGCGGCGCCTGGAGATACGTGAACGAGTCCTCGTCGGGCAGGGTGATCGTCTCGCCGGGCCCCAGTCGACGGAGTTCGACGCGGCCGTCGTCGAGGAAGATGAGGGCGGCCATCGGGCCGGTACCACGGTTGTGGATCGAGACGTGCTCGTCGTCCGCGTGGAAGAGTCCGGCGGCGTGCGGATCGGCGAAGGTGAAGTGAGGTGGTGTCGCGGTCCCGAAGTCCGGATCTCCCGGCCCCCAGTAACTGTCGTCCCAACCGCGGTCGCGGATGCCGGTGTCGTCGATGTCAGAACCGTCGAGACCGGGTTCGATCGGGTGTTCACGGACGGCGTTCGTGGTGACCATCGTTCTCTCCCTCTGGCGGGGTGTTCCCTGTAGCAGGTATTCGTGGCACGTACATCGGTGGACTGCCTCAGTTCACCTCTGCTGCATCCGTTTCTCACGAGTAGCGCGCTACGCGAATGGCCGAAGGCCGTCCTGCCGGAGACGAGTGGTGGGCGGACACGGGTGCTCCAGACATGGAACGGCCCCCGCATCGCTCATACGAGCCTCGTGCCGACCGGACCAGGTCGGGATGCGGGGGCCGGGTGACCACCTGGTATTCGTCGGCGCTGATGAGGTGGTGACCCACCTCCGGCGACACGAATGCCACACGGTCAGCTGCTAACGGATGGTCACCTCACATGTCCGATGAGAAATCACTATCAGACCACCTCCTTCCCTGTGTAACCGCGAAAGTACGCCCGCTCTCGGCGTCCCGCAACGGGATTTTCGACACGGCTCCGCCCTTCGCTCGACACCGGTTCGATCGGGGCACGCGGCTCGATCAGCTGGGTCAGACGGGGTGGATCAGGGCACGGGTACTGCGGGTGCGCCCGATCCCGGGACCGGCGCGGCCGGCGGCGCTGCCGGGGCCGGGGAGGGCGCCGGCGACTGTCCGGGCACCGGCTTGGCATCCGGCGGCAGGGACTCGACGACCTCGAGCTTGGAGCGGAAGGTGTCGTCGGTGATGACCTCGATGTGGTTGATCATCCAGCGCCCGCCCTGGCGTTCCATGTCGAAGGTCAGCCGCGACGGGTTGATGCTGACGAGTTCCTTCTGGCCACGGGTGACCGACTGGTTCATGAAGATCAGCACCTGCGAGGTGTCGGCGGTGTTGGTGACCACGCCGGCGTCCTGGATGGTGACCTCCGAGACGACCTGCTGCTTGCGAACCTCCGCGGCCAGGTTGTTCTCGGTGATCAGCTTGGTGTACTCGGGTTTGGCCGGGCCGGTGAGCACGCTCATCGACTGGTCGATGTGATCGCTGACGTTCCCGGCGTTGTACCCGAACATGGTGTTCGCGTAGTCGCGGGCGGTGGCGAGCGAGGATTCGCGCGCTTCCTCCTCCGCACGGCCCTGGGTGTACCGGTAGCCGAGGAACGCGGTGGCCGCGACGGTCGCCACCACGAGGACGGCCAGCACGATCAATCCCAGGCGCGCCTTGCTGAGCCCGGATGTCTTGCCTGCCATCACGCCACCCACTCGAAATCCGTCATCTTCAGGTCGCCGTTGATCCGGGTCATGTCCACACGCCAGCGGAACACCTTGTCCTGGGCGGGGGTCTGGCCGTCGAGCGACTGCTGATGCCAGCCGAACACCATGATCACCGAACCCTCGTCGGGTTCGGCCTTGGTGACCGCCGAACTGAGGATGATCGACTTGGTCTCGAGCTTGCCGTCCCGCACGAGCGAGGCGACCTGCTGGATGTTGTTCTGCACTTCCTGCTTGACCTTGCCGCTGGTGTCGTCCTGCACCGACCTCAGCGTCTGGTCGACGGTGTCGGGATTCATGCTCGTCAGGTTGATCAGCACCTGCGAGGCGAACGCCGAGTACTCCGCCCGCAGATCGTTCTGCTCGTTCTGCCGGGCGATGCCCAGCGCGAACACCACCGAGGCCACCGCGCAGACGACGATGACCACGATCGCGACGACGACGCCGACCACGGCCCGCGGCGATCGCCGGCCCGACCCGCGGTAGCGAACCTTGCCCTTGCCGGCCTTCTCCGGAGACTTCGACGCCAGACGTGCCCGACGTCGCTCGCGGCAGCTGACCGTCTTCTCGACCTCGGAGGGATCGGGAGCGATCTCCGACCCGGCGTCCGGCTCGGCGAGTGGCACTGCGGGGGTCGTCGTCTCCTCGGCCGACTCGACCGGGGTCTCGGCGGCGGCGGTCTCGGCAACGGGGGTCTCGGTAACCGGGGTCTGCTCCGCGGGCTTCTTTCCGGCCGGGCGGCCACCTCGGATCGGCGCCGACCGGACCGGCCTCGTCGGCTTCCGACGGTCGGTCTGGGCGGTGCGACTCGGTGCCGTGCCGGCCGGGCTCGTGGTGACCGGGGTCGACGTGGTGCCGTCAGGCGTCACGGACTGACCGTCCCGCTGATCATCGTCTGCCATGTACTGCTCTGTCCCTGCCCTTCACTCCCCGTGCCGGCGTTGTACGTCTTGCCGTCGGGTCCGATGAAGTTGCCCGACTCCGGATCGTATGTCGTGGCGTACACCGCGGGCTCCGGGGTGAAGTCCTTCGGTGTGCCCGGTGTCACGGTACCGGAGGACGCCGGCTGCCATTTCAAGCCGAACGAAAGACCGCTCTGGAACGGATCGACCAATCCCGGCAGCGGTTTGTAGCCCGTGCGGCACTCGGCCGGCGTCGGCGCGCGGCGGCCCGGGAACTCCGCACACGGGTAGTTGCGGGCGCCGCGCACGGCGACGTTGGAGTTCTGCGGCACCCGGCAGAGCATTCCCGGCGGCAGCTCGCGCGCGGTCTGCGCCGACGGCCACCGCCACTCCTCCTTGGGCAGGAAGCCGATGTTGCACACCGGCCGGTCCTGGAAGCCCAGCGAGAAGTTCACATTCGGCCCGTAGTTGTTGGTACCGGTGTTCAGGGCGGTGATCAGTGAGTTCATCAGACGCGGATAGAGCACCAGGATCTGCTTCCAGTTCGGCAGGTAGATCGCCTGGGTCTGGGCGATCGTGCCCAGATTCGACACCAGCAACGGGTACGAACCGCCGAGCGATTCGAACAGTTTCTGTGCCTTCGACGTCGTCGACGGCCCCTTGCGGAGGATGTCGCCGATCTCGGGACGATCGGCCCGCAGCTGGTCGGTGAACGCGGTGACGTCACGGGTCCACGCCCGGATGTCGTCGGCCGTGCGGGACTGCGTCGCCAGCAGCGGAGCCCCCTGCTCGACGAGTGCGATGGTGGTGTCGGTGTTGTTGTTGGCCTCGCCGATGAACAGGGTCATCGAGTCGAGGAGCCGCTGCAGCGCTTCACCGGTGCCGTTGAAGGCGACGAAGGATTCGTCGACCAGCGACCGGAGTTTGGTGTCGCCGATCTCCTGCAGCATCGCGTCGGCCTGGTCGAGCATGGTCGAGATCTCCACGGGGACCTCGGAGACGGTGACCTCGGTGCCGTCGTGGAGGTACCCGGTCGGAGCGTCGGCCGGCGGGTTCTTGTTCGGGGTGAACTCGACGAACTGCTCACCGATCGCCGAGACGCTGCGCACCGATGCCACCGCCGACGCCGGGATGTCGGTGCCGTTGTCGATGACGAGCGTCGCCGCGACGCCGTCGTCGGTGAGCTTGACCGAGTCGACCTTGCCGACATAGACGCCGCGATAGCTGACGTTGGCGTTCTGGTACAGGCCGCCGCTGGTCTCCATGTTCAGCTGCACCCGATAGCTGCCCACGCCGAACATCGACGGGATCCGGATGTAGAACAGCGCCATCGCGACCATCGCGATCACGGTGACGATCGAGAAGATGATCAGCTGGATCCGGACGAATCGAGTGATCTTCATCAGCGCCCACCTCCCGCATACGAGGGCACCGTCGGCGGCGCCGTGGGCGACGGCACCTGCACCGGTGGAATGAGATTGGCCGGAACCGGTTCCGCGGTGTCGGGAAGCTTCTCACCACCCGGGATCAACGGCGCGGTGAAGGGGTTGAGTCCGCGAGCGGCCGCACCGGCCGGGCGGCCGAACACGCCTTCTGGGCCGGTGACGCCCAGGCCGGCGAACATCGTCTCGCTCAGCCGGTCCACCGTGAGGTCGAGGGTCAGATCCGAGTTCACGAAGTCGCCCTTGACGATTTGGCGGATGGTCGGCTCGTAGAACGGGAAGGTCAGCAGGATGTTCAGCGACTGCGTCATCGCCGGTCCCGAGGCCTGCAGCTGATCGAGGGCGGGTTCGATTCCCTTGACGATCGTGACGATGTCCTCGGAGTTGGCGCCGAGGATGTCGTTGGCGGTCTTCGACAGTTTCGACACCGAGGCGAGGGTGTCGAGGAACTGCTGACGCTGGTCGACGAGCAGCTGCAGGATCTGCGGGCTCGCGTCCAGCGCTCGTTCGATCGTGTCCTTCTGCTCGTTCATCGTGCGGGACAGGCGATCAAGCCCCTCGGTGGCGCGGATGATGTTGTCCTTCTGGGCATTCAGATCCGCAACCAGGGTGGTCAGCCGCGGGATGAGTTTCTTGATCTGCGTCTCACGTCCGCCGAACACCTGGCTCATCTCGTGCACGATGTCGCCCACCTGCGACAGCCCGCCGCCGTTGAGGACCACCGACAGCGAGCTCAGCACCTGCTCGGTGCTCGGGTAGGTGCACGCCGCGACCTGTTGCGCGGCATTGATGTCGGGCACCGTCGGCACCTTGGGATCGGTGACGATGTTGGACTGTTCGGGACACTTTGTCAGCGGGATCTCGTCGCCCGCTTCGAGGCGTCCGCCCTTCGGTTCGGCGGGCTGGACTATCTCCAGGTGCGTCGAGCCCAACACACTAGTCATCCCGACCATCACATGCGAACCGCGCGGGACGATGACGCCGTCGTTCAGACGGATCGTCACCTGTGCGTTCCAGTCCTTCACCTCGATGTCGCCGACGCTGCCGACGTTAGCATCGTCGATGAGGACCGGGGCGTTGTTCACCAGTCCGGCGGCGGACGGGATGAGGGCGGTGATCTGGTAGGAGCCGCCGCCGGTCCCCTCCGCACCCGGCACGGGCAGCGAATTCGGTCCGTCGAAAGAACATCCGGCGAGGAGCGCGGTGAGCGCCACCGCGCCTGCGGCCAGTCCGCCGCGTAGGCGTGCCGAGGTCATCGGTCACCCCCGAACGGCACCAGGAGGTTTCCGAGCGGCGAACCGGCGTTGTCCCGCCGCGTCTCGTTGTCGATGCGCCGCACGCCGGCCTGCGCCCGCGCCTTCACGTTCGCATTCTGGTACTGCAGCTGACTCGGCAGCGCATTGGTTCCTTGCACCGGGTTGGTGAGGAAGGGCGGGTAGTTCATCGAGATCGACGACAGCACCGGCGCGAGGATCTCGACGCATTTGTCGATGTCCTGCATCGACGTTCCCGGACGGTTGGTGGCATCCATCGAACCACACAGCAGCGTGATCAGGTTGGTGCCGTTGCCCAGGCCGAAGACGCCCGACAGCGAGCCGGAGAGCGGGTTGTAGATGTTGTAGAAGTTCGCGAGCTGGTTGGGCGCGGAGTGCAGCACGCCCTCGACCTGCTCGTTCTTGTCGGCGACGATCTTGGTGGTCGCCTGCAGCCGTTCCACCGACGAGGCCAGTGCGTCCTTGTTGGTGTCGATGAAGCCCTGCACGTCGGTCATCGCCGAGTCCAGGCCCTTGAGCGCCTCGTCGAGCTCGGTGGTGTTGTCGGCGAGAACCGAACTCACCGAGGCGAGCCGGCCGTTGAACTGCACGAGCTGCTCGTGGCTGCCCGACAGCGCGTCGGTCAGCTTCTGCAGACTCTGGATCGTCGAGAACAGATCTCCCCGGCCGGCGGCGAGGGTGCCGATGACGTCGGAGACCTCGCGGATCGACTTGTTGATCGCGGCGCCGTTGCCCTCGAGATTCTCGTCGAAGACGTTGACCGCCCTGGCCGCCGAGCCCTGGTCGGGACCCTCCGGACCGATCGCCTCGGTCAGCTTCGTGAGCTGGGCCTTGATGTCATCCCATTCCATCGGGACCGCCGTGCGATCCATCGGGATGTCGTAGCCGTCGGACATCACCGGGCCGCCCGAGTAGACCGGGGTCAGCTGGACGAAACGCCCCGACACCAGGCTCTGCGCAACGATGACCGCCTTCGCGTCCTCCGGGATGTCGACGCTCTTGTCCACGCGCAGTTCGACTTTCACGTCGTTCTCGCGGGGCGTGATCTTCGAGACCCGGCCGACGTTCACACCCAGGACCCGCACGGGATCACCCTCGTAGAGGCTCGCGACCGATCCGAAGTAGGCGGTGAAGGTGTTCGTCGTGGACCGGAGGAAGACCGTCCAGCCGACGACGACCAGGGCGATCACGAGTACCACGGCGAGCACACCGAGCAGCACCTTGCGTCCGATGGTCATGTTCACCGCCCTCTCGTGGTCGGCGCCGGCGTGGGATAGGTCGGGGATGGCAGCGGGCCGCGTGGCGAGTCCGTGCCGTCGGGGGGACCGAGCTTGTAGTAGTCCGGGATCAACGGGAAGCCGGTATACATCAGCGACTGCCAGACCTGCGGGTAGCGTCCGCGCAGCGCGTTCAGGAAGGTCGCGGTGTAGTCGCCGAAGCTGTTGAGGCCCACCAGGGAGTCGAAGTTCGGACCGGACGCCACCGCCTCGCCCAGGGTGTTGGCGAAAGGCCCGAGCCGATCGATCGTCTCCTTCAGGTTCTTCTCGTTGTCGGTCAGGATCGTCGCCACCCGGTCGAACTTCTCGAGCACCGGCGTCAGCTGTGCGTTGTTCTCGGCGATGAAGCCACGCAACTGAGCGGTCACGTCGCCGATGCCCTTGATCAGCTGGTTGAGCGCGTATCTCCGCATCTCGATCTCGCCGACCAGGGCGTTGGCGTCGATGAGCAGCCGGTTGATCTGGTCGTTGCGGTCTCCGACGATCTTGCTGACCTGATTGGCCTTGGCCAGCAGGGCACGGAGTTCCTGGTCGCGGTCGGCCACGGCCTTCGACAGCCGGGCGACGCCGTCGACCGCGCCCTGCACCTGGTCGGGTGTCTCGGAGAAAGTCACCGACAGCGTGTTCAGCGCGGTGTTCAACTGGTCGGTCTTCGTCCCCGAGATCGTGTCGGTAGCGCCTTCGAGTGCGTCCTGCAACGAATACGGCGCGATGGTGTTGCCGAGGGTGATCGATCCCCCCGGCTTGATCCGTTCGCCGCCGTGCGGGATGACCGTGAGGTTGCGCCGGCCCAGCACGGACTCGGTGCGGATGGCGGCCTGCGTCTCGTCGCCCATCTCGACCTCGTCGTTCATCCGGAACGAGACCTTGACCTTGGTGCCCTGGTCGGTGCCGGCGAGTTCGATGCCCTCCACCGTGCCCACCTGCACGCCCGACACCACCACGATGTCGCCCTTGGCGAGTCCGCCGGCGTCGTCGAAGTAGGCGCTGTAGGTGCTGATGGGTGCCAGGTACGGCAGCTTGTCCATCTGCATGGCGGTGATGACGACGAGCGCGATCACCACGATGCCGATGACACCCACCTGCGCCCGGGTGCGTCCGCCGCGCTTCTGCTCGCGCGCGATGTCGGCCTCGTCGGATTCGGTTCTGCGGCTGGAGAACATGCCGCCGAAGGGAAGACTCATGAGCCGTCACACCTTCCGCCCGCGCGGGTGGTGTCGCCCATGACGTTGTTCGAGGTGTAGATGATCGTCTGTCCGCCCGGCGCGGGGAGCAGTAGTCGGATGCGGCAGAAGTAGATCTGCAGCCAGGCACCGTAGGAACCCAGGTTCGACAAGGTCTTGTAATCCTCCGGCAGGCGCGTCAGCAGATTGCGGACGAATGGCTCGGCGGCCAGCAGCTCCTCCGACACCCGACCGGTGTTGGCGACCATCGACTGCAGCGTGGGACGGGTTGTCGAGAGCAGATCGGCGAGACCGTTCGTGACCCGCGACGTCTGGGTGAGGGCATTGCCGATCGTGCCCTTCTGCTCGGCGAGGCCGGTCACCAACTGCTGCAGCAGGTCCACGCTGGTGTCGAGTCCCGC
Organism: Gordonia sp. YY1; assembly: GCF_009872315.1. Classification (NCBI taxonomy): domain Bacteria; kingdom Bacillati; phylum Actinomycetota; class Actinomycetes; order Mycobacteriales; family Gordoniaceae; genus Gordonia; species Gordonia sp. YY1. Next base: position 49,514 of record NZ_WXYI01000006.1, read on the forward strand.
GCGGTCGCCGTCGAGGGTCGCGAGTGTCGTGTTCAGGTTGTTGATGACGCTGTCGATCAACTGGTCGCGGTCGGCGAGTGCATCGGTGAACGACGCGGTGTTGGCCAGCAGGGTGTTCAGCGCCCCGCCCTGGCCCTGGAAGACCGCGATCAGCGAGCTGGTGAGCGCATTGACGTCGTCGGCGTTGAGGGTCCGGAACAGCGGTTTGAAACCACCGACGAGTTTGTCGAGGTCGAGTGCCGGTTCGGTCTGGGTGATCGGGATCTGCGCACCGTCGCCGAGGAAGCTCGAGGTGTCACCGGTCCCCTGCTGGAGTTCGAGATACCGGTCGCCGGTGAGGTTCTCGTACCGGATCAGTGCCCGAACGGATTTCGGGAGCGGGTACTGCTCGTCGACGGAGAAGGTGACCACGGCCTCGTTTGCCCGGTTCAGTTCCACACCGCCCACGGAACCGACCTCGACGCCGGCGATCTTGACCTTGCTGCCCGACTTCATCGCCGATGCGCTGGTGAAGACCGCGGAGAACTCGTTCGACGCCCCGGAGCGGTACCGGCTGAAAACCACGACCAGCGCGACGAACACCAGGATCATCACGACGGTGAACGCGCCGAGTTTGATGAGGGTCGCGCGGAACGCGCGTGCGCGGTTATCCACGGGGCGGCTCTTCGAACAGGATCTGGAACAGCTTCTTCGAGTTCACCTTCGGCTTGGTCCTGGGCTCGTAGGGCTGAGGAGCGTTGTCGCCCACGAAGAACGGGGCGTGTTCGGTACTGCCCGGGTCGGAGAGACCACCGGCGCAGGTGGGCGGTGCCTCGACCCCGACCTTGGGCAGGTCATACGGGTAGGCGTAGGGGTCCTTGCCGGGGAACAGTCCGGCGTCGAGCATCAGCATGCCGTTGCGGCCACCCATGAACGGTTTGGCGACCTCCGAGGCGATGGCCCCCGCGGTGAGGAAGCACTTGATGCCCGGCGAGTTGTAACCGAGCAGCGCAGCAATGGGATTGAGATCCGACAGCGCGCCGATGAGCGTCTTCTTGGTCGGCGCGATGACACCGTCGATGGTGTTGGCCATCCCGGTGGCGTTGATCAGCAGCGCGTCGAGGTTGGAGGTGTTGTCCACCAATGTGTTTCCGACGACGGTGAAGTTGTCGACGGTGCGAATCAGGTCCGGCATCGAGTCCGCGTAGACGTTGGTGACGGTCGCCCCCTCTCGGAACAACCGGTTCAGCGCCGGCAGGTGCGGATTGGTCTTGCCCAGCAGCGTGGTCAGCTGCTCCAGGGCCACACCGATGTCCTCACCCTGACCCGACAACGCGGTGTCGACCGCACCGAGGGTGGCGTTGAGTTTCTCGGGCTGCAGGTCGGCGAGCACCGAGACGAGTTGCTGGAAGACGGTGTTGAGTTCGACGACCACGCGGTCGGCGGGGATGACCGCGCCCGCGGTGAGTTCTCCCTCGGCCTCGCCGGGGACGACGAAGTTGACGGCCTTGGCGCCGAAGATGGTGTTGGACTTGATGTCGGCGACCACGTTACCCGGGATCTTCGACATCTCGCTGTCGGCGATGTCCAGGGTGAGGATCGCGTCGCCGCCGCGTTCGGTGATCTCGCCGACCCGCCCCACCTCGACCCCGCGCAGTTTGACCTTGGCGTCGGGATTCATCACCAGGCCGGCGCGCGGTGCGACGAGCGTGACCTGTTGGGTTCCCTTGAACGCGCCGAGGAACGACGCGCTGGCGCCGATGATCAGGGCCAGCAGCGCCGAGACCATGACGACTGCCGCCAGGCGACGGGTGGTCCGTGTCCGTTCTTGTCTCTTGCTCATCGCTCAGCCCGCCAGGTTGAACTTGCCGTCCGCGCCGTAGATGGCGAGGGAGGTGAGCAGGGTGATGACGACGACCACGACCAGCGAGGCACGAACGGCGTTGCCGACCGCGACGCCCACGCCGACCGGACCGCCGGAGGCGTTGTACCCGTAATAGGTGTGGATGAGCATGACCGCCACGGCCATACAGATGGCCTGCACGAACGACCACAGGATGTCCGACGGGATCAGGAAGGTGTCGAAGTAGTGGTCGTACACACCCGGCGACTGTCCGTAGAGGAACACCGTCGCCGAGCGGCTCGCGAGAAACGATGCCAGGGACGCCAACGCGTACAGCGGGATGATCGCGATCAGACCGGCGACGATGCGGGTGCTGACCAGATACGGGATCGAGGAGATGGCCATCGTCTCGAGGGCGTCGATCTCCTCCGACACCCGCATGGCGCCGAGCTGCGCGGTCGCGCCGGCGCCGATGGTCGCGGCCAGCGCGATCCCGGAGATCACCGGCACCGCGATACGCACGTTGATGAACGCGGAGAAGAAGCCCGTGAGGGCCTCGACGCCGATGTTGGCCAGCGAGCTGTAGCCCTGGACGGCGATGGTGCCACCGGTGAACAGCGTCAGGAAGCCGACGACCACGACGGTGCCGCCGATCATGGCGAGTGCCCCTGTGCCCATGGAGATCTCGGCGATGAGCCGGAGGGTCTCCTTTTTGTACTGCTTGAGCGCACGGGGGATCGACACGATGCTGTCCCAGTAGAACAGTGCCTGATCGCCGATCTGGTCCCAGTCCTCGCCGGCTCGTTTCACCGCGACGCGCGCGGTCCGGAAGCGGGTGGTGAACGGAAGTACCATCGCTCAGCCCGCCGTTGCTTTGAGTCCGACGGCGGTGACGACGACGTTGACGACGAACAGTGCCATGAACGAGTACACGACGGTCTCGTTGACGGCATCGCCGACACCCTTCGCGCCTCCCTTGACGTTGAGTCCCTGGTAACAGCCGACCATGCCGGCGAAGAGGCCGAACAAGGCGGCCTTGACCATGGAGATCATCAGCTCGCCAAAGCCGGTGAGCAGGGTCAGATTGGCCACGAAGGCGCCCGGGTTCACGTCCTGGAGGTATACGGAGAAGACGAAACCGCCACCGATGCCAATGGTGCAGACCAGGCTGTTCAGCAGGAGGGCGACGCCCGTCGACGCCACGATGCGCGGGACGACGAGACGGTGGATCGGGTTGATGCCGAGCACCTTCATCGCGTCGATCTCTTCGCGGATGGTGCGGGCGCCGAGGTCGGCGCAGATGGCCGTGGCACCCGCACCTGCGACGATCAGCACGGTGACGATCGGGCCGATCTGGGTGATGGTGCCCAGGGCCGCGCCCGCACCGGACAGATCCTGCGCACCGATCTCGCGCAGCAGGATGTTCAAGGTGAAGCTCACGAGCACCGTGAACGGGATTGCGACGAGCAAGGTCGGCACCATCGACACCCGGGCGATGGCCCACGACTGTTCGACTGTCTCCCGCCACTGGAACGGACGACGGAAGAGCTCACGCGCCGAATCGACGCCGAGCGCGACGAAATCCCCGATCCCCCCGAGGGGTGTTGCCAGTTTGTTCAGCACCAGCGGACCCCCTTCACCCTCGCACCATCGCGAAACCTATCACGCAGAATCCCGGCGATTAAGTCAGTTGACCAGAGCGCTTGCCGAGAACGTACGTCCCGGATCTCGGTCGGCGAAGTAGCCGGTGAGAGTCTTGGCCAGGTCCTCCGAGTCCCACGCATCGCCGTCGGCGGTGAACACCTCGTCGATCGTGGGTGCCGCCATGAGGGTGACCTTGGGGCCGTATACGACGAACACCTGTCCGGTGACGCCGTCGGCTTCGGGGCCGGCGAGGTAGGTCACGAGACGGACCACATGTGCTGGATCGAGCGGATCCACGCCATCGCTGGGCGCCTCTCCGAAGACGTCCGCGGTCATCGCGGTCCGCGCGCGCGGGCAGATGGCGTTGGCGCGAACGCCGTAACGCTTGAGTGCACGCGACGCGGACAGCGTGAGCGCGGTGATGCCGGCCTTGGCGGCACCGTAGTTGGCCTGCCCCTCGGGACCGAGTAGACCGGCCTCCGAAGAGGTGTTGATGATCCGGCCGTAGACCGGACCACCAGCAGCCTTCGACGCCGCACGCCAGTGCGACGCCGCATTGCGATTGAGCAGGAAGTGGCCGCGCAGGTGCACGCGGATGACCAGGTCCCACTCGTCGTCGGTCATGTTGAACAGCATCTTGTCGCGAACCACGCCCGCGTTGTTCACGACGATGTCGAGCGAACCGAGCTGCTCGGTCGCCGCGGTCATGATGGCAGTCGCGGTGGACGAGTCGCTGATGTCGCCGGGCACGGCGATCGCTCGACCACCGGTCGCGGTGATCGTGTCGATGACATCGCTCGAATCGAGCGCTGCCGGAAGGTCGTTCACGACGACCGCGGCCCCTTCTGCGGCGAGACCGATGGCCTCCGCCCGACCGAGACCTGCACCTGCACCGGTGACGACCGCGACGCGACCGTCCAACGAGTAACCCACCCGACATCCTCCTGAGCTGAAACTAGAACCTGTTCTAGCATGATTCCCGATCAGATGGAACCGAGCGGGAGTTCCAGCTCTGTCAGTCCTCGACGACCGAGAGTGCGGACTTCGGGCAGTTGGCCGCCACCTGCCGCAGTTCCTCGACGCGGTCCGCGGGGATCTCCTCTTGGAGAATGACCAGGTAATCGTCATCATCCAGGTCGAAGAAGTCCGGTGCCATCCCCACACAGATGGCGTTGGACTCGCACAGGTCGAAATCTGCCTTGATACGCATCAGAACCTCCTCCTCACCGGCTCGTCGCCTGTTGACGGGGCTGCCAGAACAGGTTAGAACGTGTTTCAGAAACTAGACGAGCCTTCCCCCATAACTTGACCACAAGCGGGGTTCGGACGCTAGCCACCCACCCATGGAGTTTCGATGCGAATCGCCTATACCGATCAACAGTCCGAGCTCCGGCGGGAGCTGCGTGGCTACTTCTCGTCCCTGATGACCGAGGAGCGCCGCGCGGCGCTGTCCGGCGGCGACGGCGAACTCGGCGAGGGGGACGCCTACCGCGATGTCGTTGCGCAGATGGGCGCCGACGGCTGGCTCGCCCTCGGGTGGCCCACCGAGTTCGGCGGCCAGAACCGCTCGATGATGGATCAGCTCATCTTCACCGACGAGGCCGCCATCGCAGGTGCCCCGGTTCCCTTCCTCACCATCAACTCGGTGGCGCCGACGATCATGCACTACGGCACGGAGGACCAGAAGGCCTTCTTCCTACCGCGCATCGCGGCAGGCAAGCTGCACTTCTCCATCGGCTATTCCGAGCCGGGCGCCGGCACCGACCTCGCTGCGCTGCGCACCACCGCGGTCCGCGACGGCGACGACTACGTGATCAACGGCCAGAAGATGTGGACGAGCCTGGTCCCCTACGCCGACTACATCTGGCTCGCCTGTCGTACCGATCCGTCGACGCTGCAGGAAGGCGGCAAGAAGCACAAGGGCATCTCGGTGCTCATCGTGCCGACGAACGCCGAGGGTTTCGATTACACCCCGGTGCACACGATGTCGGGGGTCGACACCAGCGCCACGTACTACCAGGACGTGCGGGTACCGACGTCGGCGATCGTCGGCGACGGGGGCGGCGGGTGGCCGCTGGTGACCAACCAGCTCAACAACGAGCGCGTCGCCCTGTGCAGCGCGGCACCGATCCAGACCGCTCTGCGCGAGACGATCGCCTGGGCACAGCACACCAAGACCGGCGACGGACAGCGACTCATCGACGCCCAGTGGGTTCAGCAGAATCTCGCCCGGGTGCATGCGAAGGTCGAGTTCCTCAAGTTGATCAACTGGAAGATCGCCTCGATCGCCGGTTCGGGCGAGGCGCCGAGCCCCGCCGACGCCTCGGCGACCAAGGTGTACGGCACCGAGTTCGCCACCGAGGCCTACCGGTTGCTGATGGAGGTCGTCGGCCCTGCGGCGACGCTGCGCGCGGGAAGCCCCGGCGCCCACCTCAACGGTCGGCTCGAACGCTTCCAGCGCACCTCGCTGATCCTCACCTTCGGCGGCGGCACCAACGAGGTCCAGCGCGACATCATCGCCATGCTCGCCCTCGGTCTTCCCCACCAGCGTCGCTGACGACTCACTCGAAAGAGGCACTCCACCATGGATTTCTCCCTTCCCGAATCCGGTGACGACGTCAGTGGCCTTGCCCGTGACATCGCCACCGCCGTCAGCACGCCCGAACGCGTCGCCGAACTCGAATCCGCACGCGCACCGATCGACGCCGAACTCTGGCGGCAACTCGGCAATGCGGGCCTGCTGGGGCTCGAGTTGACATCGGAGGACGCGGGCGATGCCGGCGGCGATCTCGGCGTCATCGAGAACGCACTCATCGCAACCGAACTCGGCCGGACTCTCGCGCGGGTGCCGTTCGGATCGCATGCGATCGCCGCACTGCCGGTCATCGCCGCGCACGGGTCGACGGCTCTTCGTGAGCAGGTGTTGGCTTCGGGGGCCTCTGGTGGTCTCGTCGTCTCGGTGGCCGTCGAGGAGGACCTGGGCTCGCCCACCGACTCCCCCACCACCTCCCTCTCGTCCGACGGTTCGCGACTGTCCGGCGTCAAGGTCAACGTGCCCTATGCCGAGGCCGCTGATCTGCTGCTGGTCGACGCGGTCGGGCCCGACGGCGTCGTGGTGGTCGCCGTGCGCACCGACTCGACCGGGGTCCGGGTCACGGCCGCGCCGTCGACCGGACTGATACCGACCGCGCAGGTCGAGTTCGACGACGTGCCGGTGGATCCCGACGCCGTGCTCGAGGGTTCCGGCGTGGCGGACGCCCTGTGGGCACGGGTGACGCTGGCCTGTTGCGCCGAACAGTCGGGTGTCGTGCAACGCGCGCTCGAGCTGACCGCCGAATATGCCCGTGAGCGTGAGCAGTTCGGCCGGGCGATCGGCTCTTTCCAAGCCGTCGCCCAGCGTCTCGCCGACGGTTACATCGACGCTCAGGGTCTCGCGCTGACGGCCACCCAGGCCGCTTGGCTGCTGGCGAACTCGGACAACGCCACCGAGGTGCACAACGCGATCGCGACTGCCAAGTTCTGGGCCGCGGAGGCCGGGCATCGGGTAGCGCACACCACGGTCCACGTGCACGGTGGCGTCGGCCTCGACACCAGCCATCCGGTTCATCGATACTTCCTGCGCGCCAAGCACAACGAGTTCGCCTACGGATCGGCGACGGCGTCGGTACGCGCGATCGGCGCCGAGTTGGCCGCCACCCCGGCGTGAGCGCGCCGGGCCGGGTGTCGACGGGGTCGGTGGTGTCGACGGTCGGCGACCTGCTCGCCCCCTTGAGCGAGGTCACCGACCGCGGTGTGTACTTCGAGGAGGAGTTCACCTCGTGGGCACGCCATCTGGAGGGCGCTGCGGTCCGGGCGGACGTCCTGCTCGAGTGGTTGTCACCCGACCGGCCACCCCATGTCGGTGTACTACTCACCAACACACCGGAGTTCAGCGCCCTGTTCGCGGCCGCGGCGCGGCACGGCTTCGTCCTCGTCGGACTCAACACCACTCGACGCGGCGCCGCGCTCGCCGCCGACGTCGCGCGCGCCGACTGCCAGATCGTGCTGTGTGGCAGCGATACCCGCGACCTGCTTGCCGGCGTCGACCTCGGTGACGTCCGCGTCGTCGACGTCGATGGTCCGGAGTGGTCGTCGGCGATCGAATCGGGTGCCGCGGCACCGCTGGTCGAAGCGACGCCCGACGACCTGCTGATGCTGATCTTCACGTCGGGAACCACCGGCGATCCGAAGGCTGTGCGCTGCACGCATCGGACCTTCGCGGTCAGCGGACCGATGCTCGCGGAACGGTTCGGAATCGGTGCCGACGATGTCATCCATCTGTCGATGCCGATGTTCCACTCGAACGCGATGATCGCGGGATGGAGCGTGGCCGTCGCGGGTGGTGCGTCGATCGCGGTGCGTCGCAGCTTCTCCGCACGCGGCTTCGTCGCCGACCTCCACCGCTACGGCGTGACCTACGCCAACTACGTCGGAAAGCCGCTCAACTACATCCTCGCCACCGACCCACATCCCGACGACGCGTCGAGTTCATTGCGCATCATGTACGGCAACGAGGCGTCGGCGGTGGATCGGCAACGCTTCGCCGTCCGCTTCGGCTGCCGCGTCGTCGACGGATTCGGGTCCACCGAGGGCGGTGTCGCGATCACCCGGACCCCGGACACCCCGCACGATGCGCTGGGTCCGCTTCGTGCACCGACCGCCGTCGTCGACGTCGAGACCGGTGAACCCGCACCGCCCGGCGTAATCGGTGAGATCGTGAACTCCTCGGGGCCGGGGTTGTTCGCCGGCTACCACAACGACCCCGACGCGACGGCCGAACGCATGCGCGGCGGCGTCTACCACACCGGCGATCTCGCCTGGGTGGACGACGACGGCTACCTGCACTTCGCCGGCCGCCTCGGCGACTGGTTGCGCGTCGACGGGGAGAACCTCGGCACCGGACCCATCGAACGAATCCTGCTGCGGCATCCCGCGATCCGACAGGTCGCGGTGCACGGGATACCGGTGGAGATCGGGGACGAGATCGAGGCGGTGATCGTCGCGGACGGTGACCTGGACCCCGAGGACTTCGCCGACTTCCTCTCGGCGCAGAACGATCTCGGCCCGAAGCAATGGCCACACCGGGTGCGGATCGTCGACTCGCTTCCCGAGACCGCCACGTTCAAGACGGTGAAGCGCCTACTGGCATCCGATCCCGGCCCGCCCACCTGGCGACGTGAGGGTCGAACCTACCGCTCCTGACGCAGACCCACCCCTTTTCGGCGTTTCCACCACCCGCGCGTGCTGGGTTTGCCGAAAAGGGGTGGGTGCGGGGCGGGTCAGCCGCCCAGCGTCTTGTTCATCCGCCCGACGGCCTCTTCGTACTCACTCACGAGATCCGCGATGAGGCCGGCGACCGGGGTGATCGCGTTGCAGCGTCCGACGATCTGACCCGCGGGCATCGCGACGACGTCGGGATCGTCGGCCGCCGAGATGCGCGCGTGCGCCTCGGCGACGAGGAGGTTCTGCAGCGGCATCGGCAGCGGTTCGGGAGCGTTCTCGGCGTCCCAGGCGTCGGTCCACGCCGTCTTCAGCAGACGCGCGGGCTTGCCCGAGTAGATACGACGACGCACCGTGTCGCGCGACGTCGCCTTGAGCAGCGCCTGCTGTACCGTCGACGGCTTGTCCGAGCCCTCGGGCACACCGAGTTTGTATTCGGCGGCGGTCAGCCAGTACGTACCCATCCACACGCCCTGCGCACCGAGCGCGATGGCCGCGGCGATCTGGCGACCGCTACCCACACCGCCGGCCGCGAGCACCGGCGCGGAGTCGCCGACCGCGTCGACGAGTTCGGGCCACAGGATCATCGAGGTGACCTCGCCGGTGTGGCCGCCCCCCTCGTAGCCCTGGGCGATGACGATGTCGACGCCGGCCTCGACATGGTGCAGCGCATGGTCTTTCGCGCCCGCGAGGGCGGCGACCAGCACCCCGTTGTCGTGCGCGGTCTGGATGACATCCGACGGCGGCGATCCGAGCGCGTTGGCGATGAGTTTGATCTGCCCGTACTTACGACGATGCTCCATCGCGACGTCGACATGCGAGCGGGCCACCGAGTGCAGCCAGCCCAGCACACCCGCATTCACGCGATCACCACCCGGCAACGGCGGGACACCGAGATCGTCGAGCGTGCGCTCCACGAACGCCCGATGCTCCGGCGGGATCATCGAATCCAGGTCGACCTTGGACCCCTCGGTCGGGATCTTGGCCGGCATCACCACGTCGACGCCGAACGGCTTGCCGTCGGTGTTCTCGTGCATCCACTCGAGGACCTCGTCGAGTTCCTCGGCCTCGTTGAACCGCACACATCCGAGCACACCCAATCCGCCGGCACGGCTGATCGCCGCCGCGACATCCTGGCTCGGGGTGAACCCGAAGATCGGGTACTCGATGCCGAACCTGTCGGCCAGTTCTGTACGCATTGCTCTCACTCGTTTCCGGCGCTCTACAGCGCCTTGTCACATTTCCGGCGCTACAGCGCTTCGTCGGCGGGACGCTCGGCGGTGACCGCCGCCCCCCAGCGATAGTCGGGTTTACCTGCGGGCGAACGCTTGATCTCGTCGACGAACCAGACGCTGCGCGGGCATTTGTAGCCCGCGAGCTCCTTGCGCACGACGTCGTTGAGACTCTCCAGCGAGGGACGTGCCCCGTCACGGGCGGCGATCACCGCGGCGACGCGCTGACCCCAGCGGTCGTCGGCGACTCCCACCACAACGGTGTCGAACACATCGGGATGGGCCTTGAGCGCACCCTCGACCTCCTCGGGGAAGACCTTCTCGCCGCCGGTGTTGATCGACACCGATCCGCGGCCGAGCATGGTGATGCTGCCGTCGGCCTCGAGAACCGCGTGGTCGCCCGGCAGCGAGTAGCGCACGCCGTCGAAGACCTTGAACGTCTTCGCCGACTTCTCCGGGTCGTTGTGATAGCGCAGCGGCACATGGCCCGACCGTGCGAGCACCCCGATCTCGCCGCTGCCCGGTTCCACCGGCGTACCGTCCTCACGGAGGACGTGGGTCTCGCTGTCGGCGTTCACGCGTGGGCCCCCGGTGTGCGGTGTGCCCTTCGCGACGATGCCCAGACCACCGAAACCGGTCTCCGACGAGCCGATCGCGTCGACGATGACGGCGTTCGGGAAGCGTTCCAGGAACTGCTCTTTCACGCTCGGCGAGAACAGGCAGGCCGACGAGGCGATCGAGACGACGCTCGACAGGTCGTACTCCTTGCCCTGCCCGAGGGCCTCGACCATCGGGCGCCCCATGGCATCACCGGTGATGAACACGACGTTGACCTTGTGTCGCTCGACGATCTCCCAGGCCGTCGGACCGCTGAACTCGGGGTACACCACGGCTTTTCCGCCGGCGAACAGCGACTGGAAGATCGCCCACTGTGAGCCGCCGTGGATGAACGGCGGGATCGGGTAGCGCACGAGCTGTCCACCGTCGGCACCGGTCTTCGCGAGGTGCCACTCGTCGGGCACGGGTTCGCTGGTGTACCAGTCGATTCCGCCGCCGAGTACGCGCCACACATCCTCCTGGCGCCACACGACGCCCTTGGGTTTTCCGGTCGTGCCGCCGGTGTAGAGCATGTACAGGTCGTCGTTGGAGCGGTCCTCGAAGTTGCGTTCCGACGGCGCCCCGGCGATGGCCTCCTCATACCGGATCGCGTCGTCGTGCCCCTCGCAGCACAGGTCTTCCGACGTCCCGTCCTCGATCACGATGCGGTGCTCGATCGCCGGTGATTTCGGTAACGTGTTGCACACCCGTTGCGAGTACCGTCGCTCGTGGATCAGGACCTTCATCCCGGAGTCGGTGAAGATGTGCTCGAGCTCGGCCTCGACGTAGCGGTAGTTGACGTTCACCATGACCGCTCGCGCCTTGAAGACGGCGATCATCGACTCGACGGACTCGAGGGTGTTTCTGCTGTACAGGCCCACCCGATCGCCGGGCTGCACGCCCAGTTCGCGGAGCTTGTGGGCGAGCGCGTTGGAGCGCGCCTCGAGTTCGGCGTAGGTCCGGCCGTGATCGCCGGATTCCAGGGCGACGCGCTCCGGAACCAGGTCGACGGCATGCTCGATGAGATCGGCGATCGTATAGGCCATGGCCTCAAAATTAGAACGTGTTATCGTTCTGGGCAAGTGCGGAATATGACCGGGAGACAGCGATGACCACAGCCACCCCCACCGAGTCCGTCACCGACAAGGCTCCCGAGTGCCTCGTCGAGAAGCGCGGGCACATCCTCATCGTGACGATGAACCGTCCGGAGGCGCGCAATGCACTCTCGACCGAGATGATGCGGATCATGACCGAGGCGTGGGACCAGGTCGACTCCGATCCCGACATCCGGGTCGCGATCCTCACCGGCGCGGGCGGTTACTTCTGCGCGGGCGCCGACCTGAAGAGCATGAACAAGCAGGCCCCTGGCGACACCGTCGACTCCGGCGCGTGGAACCCCGCGTCGTTGCCCGCCCTGCTCAAGGGCCGTCGCCTGACCAAGCCGCTCATCGCCGCGGTCGAGGGCCCGGCCATCGCCGGCGGAACCGAGATCCTGCAGGGCACCGACATCCGAATCGCCGGCGAGAGCGCGAAGTTCGGCGTGTCCGAAGCACGGTGGGGTCTCTACCCGATGGGCGGCAGCGCCGTGCGCCTGGTCCGGCAGATCCCGTACACCGTCGCCTGTGACATCCTCCTGACCGGCCGGCACATCACCGCGCGCGAGGCGCTCGAGTACGGCCTCATCGGGCACGTCGTCGACGACGGCAAGGCACTGGACAAGGCTCTGGAGCTGGCCGAGAAGATCGCCGCCAACGGACCACTCGCGGTCCAGGGCATCCTCAAGACCATCCGCGAGACCGAGGGCCTCCACGAACTCGACGCCTTCGCGATCGACGCCGAGATCGGCATCAAGGTCTTCAAGTCGAAGGACGCCAAGGTCGGGCCCCGCGCATTCGCCGAGAAGCGCACCCCGGAGTTCACCGGCGAGTGAGGACCACCGAGCACCGGTGAGAATCCACACCGCACTCTTCGGTCCGCAGCAGGCGGCCGAACGCGCCCGGGCACTGCGAGACGCCGGGATCGACGGGATCTTCACCTTCGACGGCCCGCATGACGTCTTCAGCCCGCTGTTCGGCGCGGCCGGCGTCGACGGCGTCGCGCTGATGACCAACGTCGCCATCGCGTTCCCGCGAAATCCGATCACGGTCGCCCATCAGACCAACGACCTCCAGCTGCTCAGCGGCGGCAGGTTCACCCTCGGACTCGGCACGCAGATCCGACCGCAGATCGAGAAGCGGTTCGGGGTGCCGTTCGAGCGGCCGGTCGACCGGATGGTCGAGTTCGTCTCCGCACTGCGGGCGATCTTCGACTGCTGGCAGAACGGCACCCGGCTGGACTTCGACGGCGAGTTCTATCGGCACCGCCTCATGACCCCGATGTTCAACCCGGGACCCAACCCACACGGCATGCCACCGATCTACGTCGGCGCCCTGGGACCCCGACTCACCCGCGCCGTCGCCGAACATGCCGACGGCCTGCTCGTCATGCCGTTCACCACCGATCGATTCGTCCGCGAATCGATCCTGCCGCGCGTCGACGCCGGCCTGGACGCGTCCGGACGTACCCGCGCGGACTTCGCGGTGGTCCCGGAGATCATCGTCGCCACCGGTCGCACCGCGGAGGAGTTCGACACCTCGGTCGACGCGGCCCGCCGTCTCCTGTCCTTCTACGGGTCGACGCCCGCCTATCGACCGGTGCTGGAGATGCACGGCTACGGGGACCTCCAGACCGAGCTGAACCTGCTGTCGAAGCAGGGGCGCTGGGCGGAGATGGCCGGTCTCGTCGACGACGAACTCCTCGAACTCATCGCCGCACACGGCAGTCCACGCGATGTGGCCGCGACGATCCGCGCACGGTCGCACGACATCGCCACGGATGTCGCGATCTACCAACCGTTCCCGCTCGCCGACGAGACGCTCGCGGAGATCATCGACAGCCTCTGACCACTTGCTGCCTGAGCGATGAGGCGACTACACCAGCGTCGCCAACTGCCGGATGGTCTCGGTGTCGCGCGCGGTGACCATCAGCATCGTCACACCCGCGGCCTCCCAATCCTTGATCTGCGCCCGGACCACGTCGGCGGTCCCGACGAGCATCGTCTCGCGGACCATCTCGTCGGGGACCGCGGCCATCGCCTCGGCCTTCTTGCCGCTCAGGAACAGGCTGACGATCTCGTCGACCGCGTCGCCGTAACCCATGCGCTTGTAGAGCTCGGCGTGAAAGTTCTTCTCCTTGGCGCCCATTCCGCCGACGTACAGCGCGGTCGACGGCCGGTACCGCTCGATCGCCGACGCCACGTCGTCGGTGATGACGACCTGCACCGTGGCCGCGACCTCGAAGTCCTCACGACTTCGGCGTGCTCCGGGACGTGTGAATCCCTCGTCGAGCCAAGAGTTGTACTGATCGGCGAGCCCGAGGCTGAAGAAGATGGCGAGCCAGCCGTCGGCGATCTCGGCGGTCTGCGCGACGTTCTTCGGCCCCTCGGCGCCCAGCCAGATCGGGAGGTCGGCGCGCAGCGGATGCGTGATCGGCTTGAGCGACTTGCCGAGTCCGGTGGCGCCGGGCGCGTCGGCCGGGTACGGCAGCGGATAGTGCGGTCCGGCACTCGTCACCTTGTCGGCGCGGGCGAGGACGTCACGAACCACCTGGACGTATTCACGGGTGCGCGCCAACGGTTTTCCGAAGGGTTCGCCATACCAGCCCTCCACCACCTGCGGCCCGGAGACACCGAGGCCGACGATGTGCCGGCCGTTCGACAGGTGATCGAGGGTCAGCGCGTGCATCGCCAGCGAGGTCGGCGGCCGCGCCGACAGCTGGGCCACCGCGGTGCCCAATCGGAGGCGCGACGTCGCCGCACCCCACCACGCCAGCGGCGTGTAGGCGTCCGATCCCCAGGACTCCGCGGTGAACACCGCGTCGAATCCGCATTCCTCCGCGACCGCGATCAGCTCTGGCGCGTTCGGGATCGGATCGGCACCCCAATATCCGAGTTGCAGACCGAGCTTCACTCGCATTCCCTTTCGCCGGCCGCGGAGATTCTCACGGCCTGACATGCGTCTTGTGTCCAATACTAGAACGTGTTCTACTCGAGATGTGAGCATGAGCGTAACGTCTCCGGCCGCCGGCAACCCCATCGCCAGTCCTGTTGCCACGGTGCCCGAGCCGAAGTCCCCCATCCTGACCGCTCCCCTGATCAACTCCTTCGACTACACACGGTCGCTGGGTCCGGTGCTGAGCCAGTTCGCGCTCGCGCTGCGCGACGGCCGCATCGTCGGGTCGAAGGGCAGCGACGGCAAGGTCTCCGTGCCGCCGGCCGAATTCGATCCCGTGACCGGGAAACAGTCGACGGAGTTCGCGGAGGTCTCGACCGTCGGCACCGTCACCAGCTGGACCTGGCAGGACGAGCCGGTGCCCGGACAGCCGCTCGACAAACCCTTCGCGTGGGCACTGATCCGGCTCGACGGCGCGGACACCGCACTGCTGCAGGCGGTTTCGGTCGAGTCGCCGTCGGAGATCTCCACCGGACTGCGTGTGCACGCGGTGTTCGGCGCCGCACGGATCGGCCGCATCGACGACATCGCGTACTTCGCCCCGGGCGAGAGCCCACAGACCGCACCGGAGAACACCGCCGACGCACCGAAGGGTGCCGAGGCCGGCCTCGTCGTCATCCCGACCCCCATCACGACCGAGATCACGCATTCGGCCACCGAGGAGGAGTCCGCCTACCTCGAAGGCCTCAAGGCGGGCAAGCTGATCGGTACCCGGATCGGTTCGGGCGTCGACGAAGGGCGCGTGTACTTCCCGCCCCGTTCGGTCAGCCCGGCGGACGGCGCCCGCGCCGTCGAACGAGTCGAACTCCCACACACCGGCATCGTGACGACGTTCTGCATCGTGAACGTGCCGTTCCAGGGCCAGCGGATCAAGCCTCCGTATGTGGCCGCATATGTGCTCCTCGACGGTGCGGACATCCCGTTCCTGCACCTGATCCTCGACTGCGAGGCCGACGACGTCCGAATGGGCATGCGCGTCAAGGCCGTCTGGCTGCCCGAGGACGAGTGGGAGCACTCGATCGGCAACATCAGCCACTTCGCACCCACCGGCGAACCCGACGCCGAGTACGACACCTACCGAGCCCACCTGTGATGAAGGACCATCTGTGATGACACTGCCGCCGATCGCGATCATCGGGTTCGCCCACAGCCCCAACGTCGTGGGCACACATGGCACCACCAACGGTGTCGAGATGCTCATCCCCTGCTTCGACAAGCTCTACGCCGAACTGGGCATCGGCCGCACCGACATCGAGTTCTGGTGCAGCGGTTCGTCGGATTATCTTGCCGGACGCGCCTTCTCGTTCATCTCCGCAATCGACTCGATCGGCGCGATGCCGCCGATCAACGAGTCCCATGTCGAGATGGACGGCGCCTGGGCACTCTATGAGGCCTGGGTGAAGATCGCCACCGGCGAGGTCGACCTGGCGCTCGCCTACGGCTTCGGCAAGGCCTCCGCAGGCAACACCGACCAGACCCTCGCCCTGCAGACCGACCCCTACACGGTCGCGCCGCTGCATCCCGATGCCCGTTCGCTGGCCGCGCTGCAGGCACGCGCCGGGATCGACGCCGGGACCTGGACCGAGGCCGACATGGCCGCCATCGGGGCCCGCACCTCCGGCGGTTCGGTCGACGACCTCCTGGCGAGCGACTACGTCGCGAATCCCCTGCGCCGCCATGACATCGCGCCCTACACCGACGCAGCCGCCGCGGTCGTCATCGCCAGCGAGCGCAAAGCCCGTGAACTGGTGGCCAATCCGGCGTTCGTCACCGGTTGGGATCACCGCATCGACACGCCCAACTTCGGGGCCCGGGATCTCACCGTCTCGCCGTCGACGAAGCTCGCCGGCGACACCGCGTTCGGTGACCGCAGCCGAGCGGTGGACGTGGCCGAGATACACGCGCCGTACTCGCATCAGGAGATCATCGTGCGTAATGCTCTCGATCTACCTGATTCGGTGCGGATCAACCCGTCCGGCGGTGCGCTGGCCGGCAACTCGCTGTTCTCGGTAGGCCTACAGCGCATCGGCTATGCGGCCCACGAGATCCTCACCGGCAACGCCGGCACCGCCGTCGCCCACGCGACGAGCGGCCCTCTGCTGCAGCAGAACATGGTGGTCACCCTGAGCGACCAGAACAACGCGGGAGGCGGGAACTGATGGGACACAAGAACCGTGCGGCAGTCCTCGGTACCGGCCAGACCCGCTACGTCGCCAAGCGCTCCGACGTCACGATGGCCGGTATGGTCCGCGAGGCGATCGACGCGGCGCTGATCGACTCCAGGGTCTCCCTCGACGAGATCGACGCCATCGTCATCGGCAAGGCCCCCGACCTCTTCGAGGGGTCGATGATGCCCGAGCTCGCCATGGCCGAGGCCATCGGTGCCGTCGGCAAGCGTCTGATCCGGGTGCACACCGCCGGATCGGTCGGTGGCTCGACGGCGAACGTCGCCGCATCCCTGGTCTTCGCAGGCGTCCACAAGCGCGTCCTCGCCGTCGCCTGGGAGAAGCAGTCCGAGTCCAACGCCATGTGGGCGCTGTCCATCCCGGTGCCGTTCACGAAGCCCGTCGGCGCCGGCGCCGGCGGCTTCTTCGCGCCGCACGTGCGCGCGTACATCCGCCAGTCGGGCGCACCGGAGCACATCGGCGCGATGGTCGCGGCGAAGGATCGTCGCAACGGCGCACTCAATCCGCTGGCGCACCTGCATCAGCCGGATCAGAGCGTGGAGAAGGTCATGAGCTCACAGATGCTCTGGGATCCCATCCGCTACGACGAGACATGCCCGTCGTCGGACGGCGCGTGTGCGGTCGTGATCGGTGACGAGCAGGTCGCCGACGACGCGGTCGCCGGTGGCAACCCGGTCGCGTGGATTCACGCCACCGCCATGCGGACCGAGCCGCTGTCGTTCGCACACCGCAACGTGGTCAGTCCGCAGGCCGGCCGGGATGCCGCTGCCGCCCTGTGGAAGTCGGCGGGCGTCAGCAATCCGCTCGACGAGGTCGACGTCGCCGAGATCTACGTGCCGTTCTCGTGGTTCGAACCGATGTGGCTGGAGAACCTCGGCTTCGCCGCCGAGGGCGAGGGCTGGAAGCTGACCGAATCCGGCGACACCGAGATCGGTGGGCGCATCCCGCTCAACGCCTCCGGTGGCGTGCTGTCGTCGAACCCGATCGGCGCGTCGGGCATGATCCGCTTCGCGGAGGCCGCGATCCAGGTCATGGGCAAGGCCGGCGACCACCAGGTCGACGGTGCCCGCAAGGCCCTGGGCCACGCCTACGGCGGTGGCTCACAGTACTTCTCGATGTGGCTCGTCGGAGCCGACAAGCCCCTCCACTGACCGGCGTTTCGTAGCATTCATGCGCACCATCAGCGCATGGATGCTACGAAATCCGCTCGGGCACAGCGCAGGCCATCCCGTCCGCCATTCCGGTCGGACGGACCCCCAGGGACTGGTTGAGGCGAGCCCGCTGATTCTCCCAGGCGACGGTCATCGCGAGTTCGACGATCTGCGTCGGCGAGAAGTGACCGGCCAGGCGTCGACGCACCTCGGCGAGATCGTCGGCGACCGCGGGGGTGCGGGTCATCGCCTCGGCGAAGGCGATCACGAGCTTGTCGACCTCGCTGTAGGCATCGGAGTCCTGGTAGTCGGGCAGATCACGGAGTTGCTGCTCGGTGATCCCGGCACCCGATGCCAGCGCCGAGCCGATGTCGAGACAGAATTCGCAGCTGACCATCCCCGCGGCCTTGAGTTCGGCGAGCTCTTTGAGTTTCGGGTCGACACTGTTGGACAGCAGCATCGCGCTCTCCATCCCCATCGTCGCCCCGGCGATGAGTGGTCGCCGCGCTATCTTCCCGACGAGTTCGGTGCGGTTGCGCCGGGCTCCGCTCATGGCGCTGAGGTAGTTTCGGATCCGGTGTAGTGCTCTCATATCTACCCTTCCCGTCCGCGTCGCCGGCTGTAACGCCGTGCAGCCAAGTATGTGACCAGCAGTACAATCGCCGCCAGCGCCACCGCACCGTGCGCCACGGCCCCCAGGCGAAGACCCCGATCTCATGCACCCCGCGGCCGCCCAGCACCAGACCCAGCGGCACCCCCACGAGAAATGCGACCGGCAGCCATCGGCGACGCGTCGACGCCACCACGATCGCCGCACCGACCGCCATGAACGCGAGGCCACCGTCGACCATCGCGTGCTGGTTGTACGGCTCACCGAGCGAGGTCGAGAGCCATTCTCCGGCAACCATGTTGCCAACACCATGCAGGACAAGGAGAAGCCCGAGCACAGCCGCGGCCCCCTGTGCGAGCGACCACCGCCACCGGCCGGCGGAACTCGCCCGCGCCGCGGCGACCTGCCGTTCCACGGCCGCGTAGGTCGACGTGGTCGGCGCACGCCGGAAGGCATTGGCCAGCAACACGAGATCCGGCTCCACCGCACCCGGTCGGGCGGAGCCGGCGAGAACGGCGGCGATGTCGTCGTCGAGGCGCTCGGCCGCCGCGACCTCCTCGGGATCGAACGGCGGCTCGGAATCGGATGGATCGTTCGACGTCACCGCGGCATCACCTCCCTCAGTTTGGCCACGCCGCGGTAGACCAGCATGCGAGCCGCGGTCGCCGAGAGACCCATCGCAGCACCGATCTCCTCCGAGGTCAGCTCGGTGGTGAACCGCAGCGTGACCGCTTCGCGTTCCCGCGCGGTGAGAACCCACAGGCGACTCCGGACATCGTCGACGTCCGCCGCGCGGAGCATCGCCGTCTCCGGATCATGCCCTCGGACCGGTCGGCATCGGCACTCACCTCGGCCACGGGCACCTCTCGCGCGGTACGCGCCCACCAGTCCGCGACGACATGCCGGGCGATCCCGATCAGCCACCTGCCCACCGAGCCGCGCCGGCCGTCGAAACGGTCCCAGGAGCGGATCGCCTTGGCGAACACCTCAGCGGTGACGTCGTCGGCATCGGCGGTTCCGGGCACACGGGTACGCACGTAGCGCCACACCCCCGCAACGTGCTCGCGGTACACCGCGTCGAATTGATCGATCGCGCCGGACTCCGAGTCCTTCCACCCTTCGTGTCGATGGTTCTCTCGACCCATCTTCGGCCACGAGGCAACCACTGTAACGACCGATCCGACAAGAAGACCGCGGGCGGGACGGGTGAGGTCATCACCGGTCCCGCCCGCGGCGGTTCGTGTGCTCGTTCAGGCCTTGCGCACCGAGTTGATCGTCTTCTCGACCTCCCAGTAGGCCCGCAGTGCGGAGAGGCGGCCCTCGGAGTCGGCATGGTAGGTGAACACACCACGCGCCTCGGAGACATGACCTGCGATGTGCGTGACGATGCTGCCGATGTAGGCGACCTCGTTCCCGCAGATGATCTCCTCGTCGAAGCGGAACTCGATGCTCTCGGTGGTCGCGATCGACTTGTCCCAGAACTCCGAGATGCGCTCGTACCCCCGGAATCCGACACCCTCCGGATCGAACATCGAGGGACCCACCGGATCCTGGACGATCGCGTCCGGCGCGAAGTTGTCGATCCACGCCTGCTTGTCGCGGGACTCCACGAACTCTCGTGAACGACGACCCGCCACGACCGCGGGATGGTTCTCGCGGTCGATGTCCAGGTAGGCCGGCTTCGGGTCTGTCGCGGTCACTTCGTCCCGTAGTCGACGCGGAGTTCCTTGACGCCGTTGATCCAGCCGTGACGCAGACGACGCGGCGCGGCGACCTTGGTGATGTCCGGGACGAGATCGGCGAGCGCGTTGAACATCAGGTTGATCTCCATGCGCGCCAGGTTGGCGCCGACGCAGAAGTGCGCACCGTTGCCACCGAAGCCGACGTGCGGGTTCGGGTCGCGAAGGATGTTGAACGAGAACGGATCGTCGAACACGTCCTCGTCGTAGTTGGCCGAGCCGTAGAACATGCCGACGCGCTCGCCCTTCTTGATGTCGATGCCACCGATCTGCGTGTCGCGCTTCGCGGTCCGCTGGAAGCAGTTGACCGGGGTCGCCCAGCGGACGATCTCGTCGACGGCCGTCGCGGGGCGCTCCTTCTTGAACAGTTCCCACTGGTCGGGGTTGTCCAGGAAGGCGTTCATGCCGTGGCTGATGGCGTTACGCGTGGTCTCGTTGCCGGCCACGGTCAACAGGATGAAGAAGAAGCCGAACTCCGTCTCGTCGAGCGACTGCCCGTCGATGTCGGCGTTCACGAGCTTGGTGACGATGTCCTCGCCCGGGTTGCGGCGCTTCTCCTCCGCCATCGTGTAGCCGTAGCCGAGGATTTCGGCGTTGGCCTGCTGGGGATCGGTGGTGTAATCCGGGTCGTCGGCGTTCATCATCGAGTTCGACCAGTCGAACAGCTTCTCGCGATCCTGCTCCGGAACACCCAGGAGATCGGCGATGGCGAGCAGCGGCAGGTCCACGGCGACGTCCTTGACGAAGTCGCCACTGCCCTTCTCCAGAGCGCGCGTGACGATCTCGCGGGCGGCGTCGTCGAGCTTCTCCTCGAGGAAGTGCACCGCACGGGGAGTGAACAGCTTGGAGACCAACTTGCGCAGACGGGTGTGCTCCGGCGGATCGTGGTTGATCAGCAGGGCCTTGGTGATCTCGATCTGCTCGGCGGTCATCTCGTCGTCGAAACGCATGATGACGCCGTTGGCGTTGGTCTCCCAGTCATCGTTGTTCTTGGAGATCTCGCGGATGTGGGCGTGCTTCGAGATCACCCAGTAACCGCCGTCGTGGAAACCTCCACCCTTGCCGGGCGCCTGGGCGTTCCACCAGACCGGCGCGGTCTTACGGAGCTGCGCGAACTCCTCCACCGGGATTCCCTGCTCGAGCAGGTCGGGGTTGGTGAAGTCCCAACCCTCCTGCTCCATGAACGCACACTTCACGACTACGTCGGAAGGGCTCGTGCGCGCAGAATCCGCCGTGGTCGGCTCACTGCCGATCGGGGCACTCTGGGCCTGGGTCACGTCACACCACCTCGCTGGAGATTTAGAACCTGTTTCAATCTCATTAGACCACATTGTGACACACGCGACACCCCCGGATGAGAACTTGTTCTAGTTTTCGGATCGCGCACCCGCCCCACCTGCGGAGTTCGGCCGTCGGGGACATAAGATCCCATGTATCCCGGTACGCATCGGAAGTCCGGCGGAACGTGCTACGACACCGCCCAGACCGGCCTTCCGACGCTGCCCATGGACGCAAACATAGAACATGTTCTAGCTTGATTGCACGGCCTCGACACCTCCGTCGAAGTGCCGTCGACCCGCAGACGACGGACGAGGTCCGCCGGGTGAACGAAGGAGTGAAGATGGGCGTTCCGGTCATCGTGGAAGCAGCACGCACGCCGATCGGCAAGCGCGCCGGGTGGTTGTCGGGCCTCCACGCAGAGGAGTTGCTGGGCATCATGCAGCGCAGTCTCATCGAGAAGGCCGGAATCGACCCGGCCCTCGTCGAGCAGGCCATCGGCGGCTGCGTCACGCAGGCAGGCTCGCAGGCGGGCAACGTCACCCGCAAGGCCTGGCTGTCGGCCGGACTCCCCGAGCACACCGGCGCCACCACGATCGACGCCCAGTGCGGATCCGCCCAGCAGGCCAATCACCTCATCGCCGGGCTCATCGCGTCGGACGCCATCGAGGTCGGCATCGCCTGCGGCGTGGAGACCATGACCGCCGTGCCGCTCGGCGCGAATGTCGGCACCAATGCCGGCCCTTACCACGCGGACTCATGGAATGTGGACCTGCCGAATCAGTTCGAGGCAGCCGAGCGGATCGCCAAGCGACGCGGCATCACCCGTGCCGACGTCGACGCACTCGGCGAACGAAGCCAGCGCCTCGCCCGCCAGGCCTGGGACGAAGGACGCTTCGACCGTGAGGTGCTCACGTTCAAGGCGCCCGAGCGGACCAAGGACGGCGAGCTGACGGGCAACATCATCGATGTCAGCCGCGACCAGGGCCTGCGGGAGACCACTCTCGAATCCCTCGCCGCACTCAAGCCGGTCATCGACGGCGGCATCCACACGGCGGGCACGTCGTCGCAGATCTCCGACGGCGCCGCGGCCGTGCTGATCATGGACGAGGCGAAGGCCCGTGCCCTCGGCCTGACGCCGCGCGCCCGCATCAAGGCTCAGGCGCTCGTCGGCTCGGAACCGCACTTCCACCTCGACGGCCCGGTCCAGGCGACTGAACGTGTCCTGGCGAAGTCGGGAATGTCGTTGTCCGACATCGACATCGTCGAGATCAACGAGGCCTTCGCATCGGTGGTGCTCAGCTGGGCCCAGGTCCACAACGCCGACATGGATCGCGTCAACGTCAACGGCGGCGCCATCGCTCTCGGCCACCCCGTGGGCAGCACCGGTTCTCGCCTGATCACCACGGCCCTGCACGAACTCGAGCGACGCGACGGACAGACCGCCCTGGTCACCATGTGCGCCGGCGGCGCGATGGCCACCGGCACCATCCTCGAGCGCATCTGACCGCGTGGCCGTCTTCGACCCGGACAAGAAACCGGACCAGCTCGATTCGCCGATCGTCAGCACCATCATCAAGCTCGGCTCACGGGCACACACCGCGGTGTACAAGCTGACGGGCGGACGATTCGGCGAGACCTGGCGCATCGGTGCGGGGCTCAAGAAGCCAGCGCCGGTGTGCCTGCTCACCACCATCGGCCGCAAATCCGGTCAGCCGCGTACCGCGCCGCTGATCTACCTGCGTCGCGGGGACGCGTTCGTCGTAGTCGCTTCGCAGGGCGGCTCGGCGAAACACCCTGCGTGGTACCTCAATCTGCGCGACAACCCTCAGGTCACGATCCAGCTCGGCAAGGAGAAGTACGACCTCGTCGCACATACCGCCACCGACGCCGAGCGCGCCGGATTGTGGCCGGATCTGGTCAAGGTCTACGCGGATTACGACACCTACGCCGCCTGGACCGACCGGGAGATCCCGGTGGTGATCTGCAAGCCGGCCGCTGCCGCCTGAGGAGCGCGACACCTCTGGTGCCTGATCGGAGAGAACGCGACACACCAGCAGTGCTGCCTGAGGTGTGAGGAGCGCAAGCGACGAGCCACGAAGGCCTGGTGAGTCGACGTCGCCAGCCCTTCGTGGCTCGCTGCGCTCGCACCTCAGGGAGCAAGTACAAGCGCCGGCTCGCACCTCAGGGAACGACCGGGCCCTGTCGCGCGAGCTCCCGAACCGCGGCACCGGTCCAGGCGTCGAGAAAAGCCCGGAGTTCGGCACCGGTCCGGTGCGACTCGGTGTCGAGGACCATGGATTGCAGTGTGCGCAGGACGATCTCGGCGATGAGGTCGAGGGCGTGGGCGTCGTAGCCGTTCTCGGCCCAGCCGACCTCGAGTCGGTCGACCATCGTGCGGGCGAATCGTCGGGCGTCGGCGGAGGTGAATCCGCCGACCACCGGCACGCTCAGCTTGTCGGCCCGCAGGAGTAGGCCGACGTAGTCGTCTTCGGCGAGCTCCTCGAGTACGGCGGCGATGCCCTCGACGAGGGCCGCGTCGGGTTCGGCGATACCGGCCAGTCGTGTCATCACCCGTTCGAGCAGTCCTTCGACGGCGTCGAGGGCGGTCGCCGACAACAATTCCTCGGTGCCGGAGAAATAGCGGTACACCGTCTGCCGGGTGACCCCGAGTTCACGTGCGACGTCGGCGATGCTGGTGGCCGTGCCACGCCGGTCGATGGTCGTGCGGGTCGCCGCCAGGATGCGCGCGACCGCCTCGGCGTCGTTGACGGGTACCCGACCGCTCCAACCATGTGTGCGCATCAGGTCATGAGCCTACCGTCACCAGTCCGTTCGCCCGCGTCTCGAGCTGACCATACGCATGACCCAATGATGTATGGTGTGGTGATGTAGCACACATCACGTACATGCGTGCTCGTCCACCCGGAGGTTCGAGATGACGACACCGACGAAGGTCAATCCGTTCCGCGACGGTTTCGACTTCACCGGCCCCGATCTACTCCAGCAGCACGGCATGCCGGTCAAGGAGTTCGCCGAGCTCCGCCGCACCGCCCCCGTCTGGTGGAATGCGCAGCCGGTAGGTACATCGGGGTTCACCGACGGCGGTTTCTGGGTGATCTCCAAGCACGCGCACATCCGCGAGATCTCGAAGAACAACCAGCTGTGGTCCACCAACGCCAAGGGCGCGATCCTGCGCCTGCCCGACTACGTGACGCCCGACCAGATCGAACTCACGAAGGCGTTGCTCATCAACCACGACCCGCCGGAGCACACTCGACTGCGAAAGATCGTGTCGCGCATGTTCACTCCGCGGGCGGTAGCACTGCTCAAGGACCAACTGGCGGCCTCGGCTCACGAGATCGTCGAGGCCGCGGCCGCCAAGGGCAGCGGCAATTTCGTCGACGACATCGCGGTGCATCTACCCCTGCAGTCGATCCTCGACCTCATCGGCGTCCCGCAGGCCGATCGCGAGCGGCTCCACGTGCTCGTCGACGCGATGATCAACAACGACGACCCCGACGAGACCATCGACCCGGCGACCGCGAACGCCGAGGTACTCGCCTACGCATATGCGATGGCGGAGGAACGCCGCAAGAACCCGACCGACGACCTCATCACCGCCCTCATCGAGGCCGACATCGACGGCGAGAGAATGACCGAGATCGAGTTCGGTTTCTTCGTCGTCCTGCTCATCACCGCCGGCAACGAGACAACCCGCAACGCGACGTCGCACGGGATGAACGCCTTCCTGGACCATCCGGAGATGTGGGAGCTCTACCGGCGGGAACGTCCGGCGACGGCCATCGAGGAGATCCTGCGATGGTCCACCCCGGTCCATGGATTCCAGCGAACCGCCCTGACCGACACCCGAATCGGCGACGTCGACGTCGCCGCCGGCCAGCGTGTCGGGTTGTTCTACAGCTCCGCGAACTTCGATGAAGAGGTCTTCGACGACCCGTTCACCTTCGACATCACGCGAGATCCCAACCCGCACCTGTCCTTCGGCGGCAACGGCGCCCACTTCTGCATCGGCGCCAACCTCGCCCGACTCGAACTCAACCTGATCTTCAACGCGATCGCCGACACCCTGCCCGACATCGCCCGGCTCGGCGAACTGCGTCGTGTGCGATCGGGCTGGCTGAACGGGGTCAAACAGTTCGACGTCTCCTACCGGAACTGAGGTGGCCGGACCGGTTCACCGAGTCGCGGCCGGAATCCATGCCGCGGAACGCCGTCCGGACCAGTTGGCCAGCGTCTCGGTCGGCCCGGCGCCGGCCCGCGGCTCGACAACGACGCCGAAGGGAACGTTCGGGTCCTCGCGGATCTCGGCGGGGATGAACTGACGCGCGATCGCGAGCGTCGCGGCGGCGGCTTTCGGGACGGCTTCGGACGGCTGCCCGGTCGCCACCGCGAGATCCCAACCGTGCACCAGACTTTCGTTGACATAACCCCACAACGCACCGGCGCCGGGAACCTCACCCCACGGGACCTGCACCGGCGCGGTGAGCGTTGCGTCGTCGGACCAGAGTTCGAGGGCACGAGCCACGACCGCCGCATACTCCTGCGCGTCGAAACGGTCGGCGATGAACGGCATCGACCGCACGTCGACTCCCGCGGGCAGGGCGGCCGCGCGCTGCGCCGTCGCAAGCAGATGGGCCCCGAGAGTGCGGACGTCGAAGTCGTCGCACGGCGTCGGGGCGGCGAACTGGTCGGCTGTCACCGCGGAGAGCAGCTCGGTGACCCAGGTGGTGGCGGCCGCGAAGACCGGGCGGGGATCCGGCGGTGTGGTCTGTGCGTTCATGGTCTTTCCTTTCGTCGGTGGCTGACGAGTCCAGTCAAACCGCGAAACCTGACATCTTCTGTCATGTTTGTGCGAGATGATCGTCGGCATGCGCGCCGAACGCCTCATCGCGGTCCTGATGCTGCTCAAGAAGCACGATCGGGTGACCGCGTCGACGATCGCCGTCGAACTCGGGGTGTCGGAGCGGACCGTGCTGCGCGACATCGAGGCGCTGTCGCTGTCCGGGGTGCCCGTCTACGCGGAGCGCGGCCGGCACGGCGGGTTCTCGCTCGTCCCCGGCTATCGCACCGACCTCACCGGCCTGACGGTCGAAGAGGCGACCTCGCTGCTCGCCGGAACGGGACGGCTCGACTCGCCCGCCTTCGCCAGCGCGATGCGCAAGGTCACCGCGGCACTGCCCGAGGCGTACAGAGGTACCGCGGTACGGGCCGCCCAGCGGGTTCTGGTCCGCCCCGAGGGATTCGTGCGGACGCCGAAGGAACTCGACGCTCTCGATCCGGTGCAGTTCGCGGTCTTCGCGGGCAGGCGAATCCGCACCCGGTACCGCCCGCGTGGGGTGGGCGAGGCACGGGAGCGGATTCTCGATCCGATCGGGCTGATCATCGCGGGCGACACCTGGTACCTCGTCGCACACGGTGCGGGTGACGGGACCTAGGAACGGATGTACCGATTGTCGCGGATGAGCGAGGTGGAGGTCCTGGACGAACCGGCGGTGCGCGACGCAGACGTGGATCTGGAAGAGATCTGGGAGCGGCGTCGTACCGCGTTTCGTTCCTCGTTCGATGCGGTCGACGTCGTGGTCGAGTGCACCCCCGACGATGTCGATCGGGTCCGCGCGATCGTGCTCTCCTCGGAGACGAGGGGTGACGCCGCAGATCGTCGACGGGTCGAACTCCGGTTCGCCGACCGCCGGCATGCCGCCGGCGCGTTGTGGGCGGCGATGTTCGACCTCGACATCGCGGTCCTCGAACCGCAGTGGGTCCGGGAGTCCTTGGCCGACCGGGCGCGAGCGGTCCTCGCCCGCCCCTGAAATGCGCCCCCGAAATCCGCCCTCCACAGGCGGCTCGACGACAGTATGTCGGCGTTCCGCCTGCTCAGCGCGGTTTCCAGGGGAGGTTTCCAGGGGCGGTTTCCAGGCGCGGGACGCCTAGCCGACCCCGCGCTCCGCGTCGGCCCAGTACTGCGCCCGCAGTGCCTTCTTGTCCGGCTTGCCCAGCGCGGTCAACGGCAGTGCATCGGCGAAGATCACCCGCTTCGGTGACTGCACGGCACCCTTGCGATCCTTGACGGCCTGCTGGATCTCGGCGGTGATGCGCTCCTTGGCTGCGTCGTCGGCGTCCGCGTCGGGACGAAGCACGACGATCGCGGTGACCGCCTCGCCCCACTTCTCGTCGGGCACACCGATCACGCCGACCTGGCCCACCGCAGGATGCTCTGCCACCACGTCCTCGACCTCGCGCGGGAACACGTTGAAGCCACCGGTGACGATCATGTCCTTGGTGCGGTCGACGATGAACCAGAATCCGTCCTCGTCTTCACGTGCGACATCGCCGGTACGCAGCCATCCGTCGCGGAAGGTCTCGGCGGTCTGCTCCGGGAGTCCGAGGTATCCGCCGGCGAGAAGTGGTCCGGCAACGCAGATCTCGCCCGGCTCACCCTGCGGGACGGGCTTGTCGTCGGGGCCGAGGAGTGCGGTGCGCAGGAAGGCCGACGGCCGGCCGCAACTGCTCAGGCGACGCTGGTCCTCCCCCGGCCCCGGATGATCCCCCTTGGCGAGGTAGCTGATCACCATCGGCGCCTCGGACTGGCCGTAGTACTGGGCGAAGATCGGGCCGAACCGTTCGATCGCCTCCGCGAGCCGGACCGGATTGATCGGCGACGCACCGTAATACACCGTTTCCAGCGACGACAGGTCACGCGTCCGCGAATCCGGATGGTCCATCAGCGCGTACAGCATGGACGGCACGAGCATCGTCGCGGTGATCTTCTGCTCCTCGATGGTCTTGAGGACCTCGGCCGGATCGAACTTCGACAGCACCACCATCGACCCGCCCTTCATGAGGGTGGGGATGAAGAATGCCGCACCCGCATGCGACAGCGGCGTACAGAGCAGGAACCGGGGATGCTCCGGCCACTCCCATTCGGCGAGCTGGATCTGCGTCATCGTCGCCATCGCGCGCGCGGTTCCGATGACGCCCTTGGGTTTTCCGGTGGTGCCGCCGGTGTAGGTGATCGAGACGACGTGTTCGGGCGACAGATGTTCGGCCACAAGCGGTTTCGGTTCGAAATTGTCCGCCTCGGCGATGACGTCACGAGCCTGGGCCGACAACTGCTCGGGCACCGGGCCGAGGGTCAGCACCTGCTTCAGTCCGGGGATACGTTCCAGCAGCGCCGCCGCACGCTCGACGAACATCGGCACGGGGTCGATGATGAGGGTCGAGACACCGGCGTCGGACAGGACGTAGGCGTGGTCGTCGAGCGAGCCGAGCGGGTGCAGCGCGGTCCGTCGCCACCCCTGCGTCTGGCCGGCCCCGATGACGAAGAGCACCTCGGGCCGGTTCAGTGCCAGCAGGCCGACCGCGGTGCCCGTGCCCGCGCCCAGCCCCTCGAACGCCTGGATGTAGCGGCTGATCGCGGCGGCCATCTCGCCGCCGGTCATCTCGGTGTCCCCCAGGGACAACACCGTGCGATCGGCATGGCGCCGCAGCGCGGCGACCATCAGGTCGCCCATGTGCGTGCCCCCGCGAAGGTGATCGAAGTCGGTCGGTGCGGTCGTCGTACCCTCGTTCGTCATGCCACAAGACTAGGACGTGTTACAGCTTCAGGAAAGAAGGTCCACCAAAATCGCGGTTATCGCCTATAGAACACGTTCCAGGTTGCGGTCTCCGGGGAACGCTCACCCATCCGCGACTCCCGCCACGGATCGAGCGGGTTGCCCTACGATCGAAGTATGACTGATCTCGACCTGGCCACCACTCGCCGCGACATCGCCGACGCCTTGCTGACCGCGCTGGAACGCCGCCACGAGGTTCTCGACGCCATCGTCGACGCGGAGAATCACGATGAAGCCGTCACGGCGATCGTCGAGCTGCTCGGCAAGTCGCAGCTGGGCGCCAAGGCGATCCTGGACATGAAACTCGACCAGCTGACCAAGGACGAGCGCCGCAAGAACCAAGCCGAGCTCGACGACCTCAACAACGCCCTCACCTTCACACTCGCCGAGCGTCCGGCCAGCAGCGGGGACACCCTCGACCTGCGCCCGTTCGACGCCGAGGCCGATGCCGAACTGTTCGCGGCCCGCACCGACGAACTCGGCACCGCCGGCGACGGTTCCGGGGCACCGGCCGGTGACGTCGCCGCCGAGATCAGCGCCGCCGCCGACCGCGTCGACGCCGAAGAGGCCGTGTGGCTCGTCGCCGTCGAGGGAGAATCCAAGGTGGGCTTCGTCTTCGGCGAACTGAAGGACGGCGAGGTGGACCTGCGGATCTGGATCCACCCGCAGTACCGCAAGTCCGGCTACGGCACCGCTGCCCTGCGCAAGTCGCGCTCGGAGATGGCCGCGTATTTCCCCGGAGTGCCGATGGTCGTGCGGGCGCCCGGCGCATAATCCAGCATTTCTCGCTGGACCCACTGCCAGGCTGTTGGTGGGTCCATCATTCTCGGTGGATTACGCTGCGGGTCGAGCGCGAAGGCCTGTGGCGCTGCACATGAACGCTCACGCGCCGAGCGCGAGCCTGACGGCAAGTACGACCAACACGAGCACATACGCCATCGACCCGAAAACGATGCCGGCGCCTATCTGACGACGCTTACCACCGTTGAACATCAAGAACCCACCGACAACGGCCACCAGAAGGTACAGCACGAAGCTGGCCGCCAACACCACGATCCAGGTCAACGGGGCCAGCGCCAATGTGCCGATTGCAGCGAACGGTGTCATTGGCCCGAAGAACCGATTGTCCTGGACTTCGCTCGTAATCGGGTTCACGTCGCGCTTTCGAAAATCAGTCGGGCGAGCCCCGCGGAAACCGCGGCTGTAGCAACCACGGACGCCCAGCCGCGCGTGTTTCTGAATATCGCCAGAACGCATGCTCCCACGATGATTGCGACCGGAATCGCCTTGGCGCCCTGGTAAATGGGCAAGCGCTCAGCAAAATACGAGGCAAAGAAACACAAAATCATGAGCAGGAGAGCCACGCACGTCCTCGTCGCGTAACTCCGTTGACTGGTACTGTCGCCGGGCTCGACTGTCGCAGCCTGCTCGCTGGTCATCGTGCTGCGTTGCGTGAGTCGATATCGGGCGTGCTCATGCGGCTCCTTTGACGGTAGGCGGACTGTCTGCCGATCCGAAGTCCGTTATCCCCTCGATGCCGGGCGGATGAGGACCATACACTTGCTCGGGGTTGTTCTCTCTCGGAAATCCTTGCAAGTCCCATTGATAGTCCCCGTACTCATGGCGGAACGGGAGATGCACGAGCGGCCCTAACCCGATGTGGTCGCCGGAGTCGTCTTGATGCAAGATCCTGGTCTTGCCGTCAGGTAGGTACTGGTAGGTCTCCATCGACGGGAAGTCGGTCGCAACCCCCGAGACCCGGGCACCGTCAACGCCAGGGGTCACGATCGTCTGTCCGCGCACCCTCCACCCCGCGTCACCAGCCGGCCCAGGAGCAAGTGGATCCGCGGCGTCGTAGTTGATCAACACAGTGCCGTCTGGCAGCTGAGCAGCAGACATCTTGGGCGTGCCGGTCCTGACTTGCCCCACCGTATCGGCCGACGGATTCTGCCGCGCAATCACTATGCCGTTCTCGTAGTCGATGAAGTACGAGACCCGGGTGTTCTCGGGGGCGAAGTTCGGGTCAAATTCGCGGCCGTCTCCATAGTGCCGCGATGCTCCCCCGAGTACCTTGCCGTTGGGGATGAACAGACCAGTGGCGACAACACCCTGTCCGGGTACGGGGTCAATCTTGATGACGCTGATGACCGGCGGGACCCCTTGGTTCTTGGGGTTATAACTGTGGAGGTCCAACGCTGCTGCCATTCGCCAGTCATTGAGGGTGTCGGGCTCCCGTCCATAGACTTTGCGGAAAGCCTCGATCTGATTGGCAACCAAACCGCTGTTGACAACGAGAGATTCCGGGGCCATGGCGTAGAGCTCGCCGACCGCAGCGCTGATCGCGCTACCGGCAGAGGTGACAGCCTGGTCTGCGGCATCTCCCAAGCCCTTCAATCGTCCCTGGATCTCGGCAGCCGTGGTGGCGTCGAACTCCGCGCCGTCGGGCGCCTTCTCCGGAACAAAATTCAGCATGTAGTCACGGCTCGCCGTGTCGAGGACATACCCGAGGTCCGCGGCGGCATCGGTAGCGTTTCTCAGTCCGGTCCTGGCGCTGGCGATGTCGCCTGCGCCGGTATTCAAGGTCTGCGCCAGATCGCCGTACTCATCGGCCATGCTCTGAAGCCAGCACGTGATGGACACGGCACGGTCGTCGGCAGGTCCACGTGCGTCTCCGGTCCACTCGCCGCGCATCAGATTCCGGACCGGGTTCCCGGCTTTCGGGGCTTCAAGGTCGAGGTTCGCCTTGAGTGCAAACAACCCATTCGCGATCGGGGTCAGTGCCTCCGGCTTCCACGACGCGATCTCGTCGTAGCTAGGCGTCATCTCAGCGAGATGCCTTCGCTGTGACGTCCTCAAGGATGGGAGCCGGGACAAGATGATCGGTGAGCGCCCCGACGCGTGTCGGATATCCGATGGAGTCCTCGATCCGCTTGGCACTGTCATCGTCAGCCTCAACGGTGATGTTCCGGCAGTTCATCACCAACGCGGCGAATGAGGAGACGGCGTCTGAGGTGTTCGACAACGCGGTCGCGATCTGCTTGTCCGTTTTCGACGCGATACGCGACATATCGTGCGTCGCACCGCGGAACGCATTCACGAGAGAACTGAAGGACTCTGTGGCGTAGCCGTCTTCCCCGCCTGGACCGAGCGTCAGCTCGCCGATCCGAGATGCACTCTGCTCGATCGCCTGAGCGGCCGAAATCAACGATTCAGGCTTTACGACCAGATCCGACATGTTTCTCCCCCGAGATGGCTACGCAGAACACAGTACTGCGCCTGCCACAATCTGCGCGCAGTCGCCCGGCGAAGTACCTGCTCAACCGATGCTAGGAACATATCGGCGAGCCGTCTCGTCGGCATCCACAGGTCCTCGCACCCACTACCCAACAGGCAACGCATCGCACTCGACGACCCGTCCCGAAAGTAGTAGACGCGTCGATCACTGCTGGGCGTGCGGGGCCAAGTAAGGACGCGGCAGCCCGAACCGCGCGACAATCGCGCGAATCCGGTTCTCCTCGTCGACGACGAAGGTCTCCGACACCGGAGCACCGAGTCGCAGGGTCCGGGGTCGGACATGCACCACATACCGCGTGGTGACGCTGTGACCGTCGACCGTCGCGGTGAAGTCCGAGACGCGGTGGATCAACCGGAACTGCGGACCCCGCGCGAGGCTTCGTGCGATGTGGGGGCCGTTGCGGCCGGTCCGCAGACCGAATTCCACGCGGGTGCAGTCGGGATGCAGCGACACCGCCGACGGGTCGTGGCTGACCAGGGCGTCGACATATGCGCGGGCCGCCGCGACCCGCTGCTGGTCTCTGTCCGCCGAGGTCACCGCGCGCCGTAGACCGGCATGGGGACCGGCGCCTTCGCCAGGATCTCCTCCACCACCGGACCGAGTTCGGCAACCTCCCAGCGAGACCCCTTGTCCCGCTCGACGCTTCGCTGCCAGCCGTCGGTCACCGAGATCTTGCCGCCCTCGACCTCGAAGACCCGACCGCTCACCGACGCCGACTCGGGCGAGCCGAGCCACACCACGAGCGGTGAGATGTTCGCCGGATCCATCGCGTCGAACGATCCGTCCGCGGGGGCGGCCATCTGCGCGGCCATCTCGTCACCGGCACCCATCGTCATCTGGGTCCGGGCCGCGGGCGCGATCGCGTTGACCGTGACGCCGTAGCCGCCCAGTTCGGCGGCCGCCTGGACGGTGAGCGCCGCGATACCCGCCTTGGCCGCGACATAGTTGCCCTGGCCGATCGAACCGTACAGTCCGGCACCGGAACTCGTGTTGATGATCCGCGCCTGCGGCGTACGACCCGCCTTGGCCTCGGCCCGCCAGTGGGCCGCGGCATGACGCAAGCCGACGAAGTGACCCTTGAGGTGCACGCGAATGACGGCATCCCACTCGTCCTCCGACAGCGACACCAGCATGCGGTCGCGGACGAATCCCGCGTTGTTGACGAGCACGTCGAGCCGGTCGAAGGCGTCGAGGGCGGTGGCGACCATGGCCTCGCCACTCTTCCAGTCGGCCACGTCGCCCACCGAGACGACGGCTTCGCCGCCGGCCGCGACGATCTCGTCCACGACCCCGGCAGCGAGATCCTCCGCATAGTCGTTGACCACGACCTTCGCCCCGTCGGCGGCGAACGCGAGCGCGTGGGCTCGTCCGATGCCCTGTCCGGCACCGGTCACGATGACGACGCGGCCCTCATTCAACTTGCTACTCAAGGTGTTTCCTTTCTGAACTGCGAAGACTGTGCTTGTGCGGTGGGTCAGACGGCGTTGCCGGCGGTCGCGGCGTCGAGGAAGGCCGGCTTCTCGCCCCCGCCGTGCACGGTGAGCGTCGAGCCGCTGATGTATCCCGCCAGCGGTGACAGCAGGAAGGCAACGGCGTTGCCGACGTCGACGGGGGTTGCCATCCGGCCCAGCGGGATGGTGGCGCCCACGGCAGCGACTCCGGCGTCGTCCCCGTAGTGGAGATGCGACTGCTCGGTCTCCACGGGTCCGGCGACGACCGAGTTGACCCTCACCTTCGGGGCCCATTCGACGGCGAGCGAAGTCATCAGGTTGTCGAGGCCCGCCTTGGCGGCTCCATACGCCGACGTCCCGGGCGACGGCCGGTGTCCGCTCACGCTCGACACGTTGACGATCGCCCCACCGTCCGGCTGCGTCTGCATGACCGCGTTCGCCGCCTTCGCCACCGCCAGCGGGGCCAGGAGGTTGAGGTCGACGATCTTGCTCGCGAACCGGACCGATGCGTCGGCGGCCAGCGCGAAGGGCGACCCACCGGCGTTGTTGACCACCCCGTCGATGCGTCCGGCGCGGTCGACGATGTCGTCGATCATCGCCTCGACGGCCGCGGCGTCGCGGACGTCGCACGAGACGAAGTCGATCTCGCGAAGGTCGTCGGCGAGACTGTCCGCACTCCGGCCGCAGATGACCGGCCGGGCACCGAGGGTCGACAACACCCGCGTGATACCCGCACCGACTCCGCGTGCACCACCGGTGACCAGGACAACCTTCCCGACCAGGCCCAGCTCGGCCTGTGACTGCGTCTGCATGGGTGCTACCCTACCAAACAACCAAGCACTTGCTTGGTTCATGCTTGCGCAGCCCACGAGGTTGCCAACGCAGCCACGAGAGGAGCACGCGTGCCGATCACCACGAGACGTACCGAGTCCGGCATCGTGACCATCACGGTCGACTACCCGCCGGTCAACGCGCTGCCATCGGCAGCGTGGTTCGAACTCGCCGACGCCATCACGGCGGCCGGCAACGATCCGGCCACACACGTCGTGGTGTTACGCGCCGAAGGACGAGGCTTCAACGCCGGCGTCGACATCAAGGAGATGCAGGCCACCGAGGGCTTCGACGCCCTGATCGGCGCCAACCGGGGATGCGCGGCCGCCTTCGGCGCGGTCTACGACTGCGCGGTGCCGGTGGTCGTCGCGGTCAACGGCTTCTGCGTGGGCGGCGGAATCGGTCTGGTCGGCAACGCCGATGTCATCGTCGCCTCCGACGACGCGGTCTTCGGGCTTCCCGAGGTCGACCGCGGCGCCCTCGGTGCGGCAACACATCTCGCGCGCCTGGTGCCGCAGCACATGATGCGCACCCTCTACTTCACCGCGAAGAACGTCACCGCCCAGCAACTCGAGCACTTCGGTTCGGTGTACCGGGTCGTCCCCCGCGAGGACCTGCTCGACGCCGCACTCGAGGTCGCCGAGGCCATCGCGGCCAAGGACACCCGGGTGATCCGCGCGGCCAAAGAGGCCATCAACAACATCGATCCGGTGGACGTGAAGGCCAGTTACCGCCTGGAACAGGGCTACACCTTCGAGCTGAACCTGGCCGGCGTCGCCGACGAGCACCGCGACGCCTTCGTCTCGACCGGTAAACCGCTCGCCTCGAACGCTTCTCACAACGGAGGACACGCCTGAGATGCCGACCGACAAGACAAGCACTCTCGACGACGTCGTCGCGGAGCTCCGCGACGGGATGACCATCGGGATCGGCGGCTGGGGTTCGCGCCGCAAGCCGATGGCGCTCGTGCGCGCGATCGCCCGCTCGGACGTCAAGGACCTCACCGTCGTGACCTACGGCGGCCCCGACCTCGGGTTGCTCTGCGCCGCAGGCAAGGTGCGTCGCGCATACTACGGCTTCGTGTCGCTCGACTCCGCCCCGTTCTACGACCCGTGGTTCGCGAAGGCGCGCACCAACGGCGAGATCGAGGTGCGCGAGATGGACGAGGGCATGGTCAAGTGCGGCCTGGAGGCCGCGGCCGCACGGCTGCCGTTCCTCCCGATCCGCGCCGGACTCGGTTCCGACGTCCTGAACTTCTGGGAGGGCGAACTGAAAACCGTCGAATCCCCGTATCCGGACGCCGACGGACGGACCCAGACGCTGGTCGCGATGCCGGCGCTCAAGCTCGACGCCGCTTTCGTCCACCTGGATCTGGCCGACGCCCACGGCAACGCCGCCTACACCGGCGTGGACCCGTACTTCGACGACCTCTACTGCGCGGCCGCCGAGCGCCGCTACCTGGAGACCGATCAGCTCGTCTCGAACGAGGTACTGGTGAAAACCGTTCCGCATCAGCGACTCCTGCTGAACCGGATGAACGTCGACCGCGTGGTGCACGCCCCCAACGGCGCGCACTTCACCTTTGCCGGCGAGTACGGGCGGGACGAGAAGTTCCAGCAGTTCTACGTCGCCAGCGCCAAGGAACCCGACACCTGGGAAGCGTTCTCGCGCCGATTCCTTCAGGTCGACGAGGCGACCTACCAGCGAGAGGTGACCGCATGGCAGGCCGAGCAGGAGGAGAACGCACAGTGAGCACCGCAGAGACACAGGCAACGAATATCCCGCCGGCTGAGCCTTCCTCCCCGCTGGCTGAGCCTGTCGAAGTCACGCGCGCCGAGTACTGCGTCATCTCATGCGCCGGCATCTTCGCCGGTGCCGGCGAGATCATGGCGTCGCCGATGGCGCCCGTCCCCCTGCTGGGCGCTCGCCTGGCACGCCTCACCACCGAACCCGACCTGCTGATCACCGACGGCGAGGCGCTGATCCTCGCCGACACACCGCCGATCGGCAAGACCGGCCCCATCGAGGGCTGGATGCCGTTCCGCAAGGTGTTCGACGTCGTGGCGTCGGGCCGTCGTCATGTGGTCATGGGCGCCAACCAGATCGATCGTCACGGGAACCAGAACCTGTCGGCGTTCGGCCCGCTGCAGCACCCGACGCGGCAGATGTTCGGTGTCCGCGGCGCACCCGGCAACACCATCAACCACCCGACGAGCTACTGGGTGCCGCGTCACACGGCACGCGTCTTCGGGGAGACCGTCGACATCGTGTCCGGCATCGGATACGACAAGGTCGACCCGGACAACCCGGCATACGACGACCTGAACATCCATCGAGTCGTCACCAACCTCGGTGTCTTCGACTTCGGCGGGGCGGGTCACACGATGCGGGCACTGTCGTTGCATCCGGGGGTCACCGCCGACGAGGTCGCGGAGAACACCGGCTTCGAGATCGAGGGTCTCGCCGACGCTCCGGAGACCCGGCAGCCCACCGCCGAGGAACTCGGCCTGATCCGAGACGTCCTCGATCCCAAGGGTGTTCGCAACAAGGAAGTCCGATGAGTCCGGCGCGGGCGGCCGGCCTGTCCACGTCGTTCACCGAGCTGGTCGGGGTCGAGTACCCGATCGTGCAGACGGGAATGGGCTGGGTTTCCGGGCCGTCGCTGACCTCGGCGACGTCGAATGCCGGCGGTCTCGGCATCCTGGCGTCGGCGACGATGACCTTCGCCGAACTCGAGGCCGCGATCGCCAAGACGAAGTCGTTGACCACCAAGCCGTTCGGCGTGAACATGCGCGCCGACGCCACCGACGCCCCGGAACGGATCGATCTGCTGATCCGCGAGGGCGTCAAGGTCGCGTCGTTCGCGCTCGCGCCGAAGCCCGAGCTGATCGCGAAGCTCAAGGACCACGGCATCGTCGTGATCCCGTCGATCGGCGCAGCGAAACACGCGGTGAAGGTCGCCTCCTGGGGCGCCGATGCGGTCATCGTTCAGGGTGGCGAGGGCGGCGGTCACACCGGTCCGGTCGCCACCACCCTGCTGCTGCCGTCCGTCCTGGATGCGCTGTCCGCGAAGAACATCGACATGCCGGTGGTCGCTGCGGGTGGCTTCTTCGACGGTCGCGGACTCGCCGCGGCGCTCGCCTACGGCGCCCAGGGCGTCGCGATGGGAACCCGGTTCCTGCTGACCTCCGACAGCGCGGTCCCCGACTCGGTCAAGCAGGAGTACCTGCAGCGCGGCCTCAACGACACCGTCGTGTCGGTGAAGGTCGACGGCATGCCCCACCGCGTGCTGCGTACCCCGCTCGTCGAGGCACTGGAAAGCGGCAGTCCGGTGCGGGCGCTGTTCGCCGCGGCCCGAAATGCCAACGAGTTCAAACAGATGACCGGCATGCGCTGGACCACCATGCTCAAAGACGGTCGCACGATGAAGAAGTCGGGTGAACGGACCTGGCAGCAGGTCATCATGGCCGGCAACACCCCGATGCTGCTGAAGGCCGGGCTCGTCGAGGGTGACACCCGCGCCGGTGTTCTCGCGTCGGGGCAGGTCGTCGGTATGATCGATGACCTGCCGAGCTGCGACGAGCTGATCCAGTCGATCATGCACCAGGCGCACGAACGGTTGAAGACTCTCGGTTCGCTGGGGTAGCGGAGAGAATCGCTACCTCTGCCCACGCCCCTGCTCCCTGAGGTGCGAGCGAAGCGAACCTCGAAGGGCCGGTGACGTCATCTCACCAGGCCTTCGAGGCTCGTCGCTAGCGCTCCTCGCACCTCAGGCAGCAGTGGGTCGCTTACGCTCCTCGCACCTCAGGCAGCAGTGGGTCGCTTACGCTCCTC
>NZ_WXYI01000006.1:88185-158664 GCF_009872315.1 Gordonia sp. YY1
CGCTCCTCGCACCTCAGGCAGCAGTGGGTCGCTTACGCTCCTCGCACCTCAGGCAGCAGTGGGTCGCTTACGCTCCTCACACCTCAGGCAGCTGTGGTTGTCACGACGACGGCGTGAGCGTCCAGCCCGCGGCTGCGGTGCGCTGGTTCCAGAACTCGGTGTAACGGCCACCGCGGCTGAGCAGTTCGTCATGCGTACCGATGTCGTCGACGCCGCCCCGGTCGTCGAGGACGACGATCTGGTCGGCGGCGATCACGGTCGACAACTTGTGCGCGATGACGAGCACGGTGCTGCGGTCGGCGAGGCGACGGATGGATTCGGCGACGTGCGATTCGTTCTCCGGGTCGAGAGCGGAGGTCGCCTCGTCGAAGAGCACGATCGGGGCGTCCTTGAGGAGCGCGCGAGCGATCGAAACACGTTGCCGCTCACCCCCGGAGAGCGCAGATCCGCCTTCGCCGACGACGGTGTCCCACCCGTCGGACAGACGCTCGACGATGGACGTGACACCGGCGGTCTCGGCGGCCGCGCGGATCTCGGCGTCGGAGGCATCGGGGCGGCCGAGTTTGATGTTCTCCCACAGTGTGTCGTCGAACAGATAGACGTCCTGGAAGACCTGCGACAGCTGGCCCATCAGCGCGCCGGTCTCCTGGTCGCGGACGTCGACACCGCCGACCTTCACCGAACCGCCGTCGACGTCGTAGAACCGGGCGATCAGACGGAAGATCGTCGACTTGCCCGAGCCCGACGGGCCGACGAGCGCGGTCATCGTGCCGGGCTGCGCGCGCAACGACACATCTCGGAGCACCGGGGTGCCGTTCTCGTAACCGAAAGCGACCTGCGACAGTTCGACCGAACCCGGCTCCGTGATCGGTTGCGGCTGGTCGGGGGCGGGCATCCGGTCGGTGTCGAGGACACCGGTGATGCGGTTGATCTCGTCGGTCGACATGCGCAGCGTCGAACCGAGTTCGGCGAGTTCGCCGATCGGGCCGAAGAAGCGGGCCGCGAGACCGAACACCGCGACGAGCAGGGCCGGTTCGATGTGACCGGACACCGCGAGCCAGGCGCCGAGCGCGAGGACCGCGCTGAACACGACCTGGACCGAGAGCCCGTTGAGCAGGATGCCGAGGATGGAGCGCCAGAGCATCGACTTGCCCACCCGCGCCTGCTGTCCGAGCGCATCGGCCAGCGGTGCGTGTGCGGAGTCGGCCGCGCCGAAGGCACGCAACACGGCCTGGCATCGCGCGTACTCCAGTACACGGTTGTTGACCTTCACGGCCTCGGCCCGCTTGCGGCGCTCGGCCTTCGCCAGGAACCGGCTGGACAGCTTGCCGACGTACATGAGGACCAGCGTCCCGGCGACCATCAGCAGGCCGATCCGCCAGTCGAAGACGCAGATTCCCAACACGACGACCACCGAGCTGACCGTGTTCACGACGACCGGCGTGATGTAGTGCGCGCCGGTGCTGCCCACGAACATCGTTCCCTTGACGGCGATCTGCGAGACGTCGCCGATGCGTTCGCGGGTGAACCAGCCGAGTGGCAGCGTGACCATGTGGTCGCCGAGCCGGTGATGCAGCATGCGCATCGCGTACAGGGCCATCGTCATGCCCTTGAGCGACTGGATGTAAGCGCTCACGGCACAGATCAGCACCAGGACGGCCAACGGCCACAACCACTTCGCCGCGCCGGAGAGGTCGCCGGTCAGCAGGTTCTCGGTGATCGGGACGAGTGTGAGCATCGCGAGGCCCTGGGCGACGCCGTACAGGACGACCCAGCTCAGGAAGACGACCATGCGGGCACGCTCGGAACCCAGAATCGTGTAGAAACCGCGGATCATCGTGCCACCTCGCCACTCTCGACCGCGCCGAGCGCGATCTTCTCGTCCTGCCGGGTGGTGCCGGCCTCGTAGCTCGCCCACATCGACGCGTACAGACCACCGTTGGCGACCAGCTCGTCCTGACGTCCCTGTTCGACGACCCGGCCGCGATCGAGCACGACGATGTTGTCGGCGTGGGTGATCGAGCCCAGCCGGTGCGCGATGACGAGGACCGTCCGGCCGACCATCAGTGCGCCGATGGCCTGCTGGATCTGGGCTTCCGATTCCGGGTCGGCGAAGGCGGTCGCCTCGTCGAGCACCAGGATCGGGGTGTCCGCGAGCAGGGCGCGGGCGATCGAGACCCGTTGCGCCTCACCACCGGAGAAGTGTGCGCCGTCGCCGACGACGGTGTCGTATCCGTCGGGCAGTTCCAGGATGCGCTCGTGGATCCGGGCCGCACGCGCGGCGTCGTGGACCTGCTCCTCGGAGGCGCCGGGCCGGCCGAGACGGATGTTGTCCCGCACCGACATCGTCAGCAGCTGCACGTCCTGCAGCACGAATCCGACGTGTCGATAGAGCTCGGTCGGGGCGATGTCGCGGACGTCGACCCCGCCGATGCGCACCGACCCGGAATCGGGATCGCCGAATCGCGGCAACAGTGTCGCCAGGGTCGACTTACCGCTTCCCGACGGTCCGACCAGCGCGGTCACGGTGCCCTCGGCGAGTTCGACGCTGACGCCGTCGAGTGCCTTGACCCCGGCGGGCACACCCAGTCGCGGCGGATAGGTGAAGTGCACGTTCTCGATTCGCACGTCGTGTCCGGCGGGGACCTGCGGGTTCTCGGGGACCGTCAGCTCGGGTTCGGCGAGCAGATCCGCGATGCGCAGCGCCGCGGCCGACGCCTGTTGGCGGGTGTGGACCGCGGTGGACACCGTCAGGAGCGCCGTCGGCAGCACCATCGCGATCAGCGTCGAACCGACGAGTTCGATCGGCGACACCCAGCCCTGGTCGACGAACCAGTAGCCGACGCCGAGGTTGACCAGCAGGATCAGCGGGGCGGAGATCAGGACCGTGGTGATGGCCTGGACGCGGAGCATCGGGCCCATGTACCCGGCGAAGTCGTCGTTGAACTCGTCGGCGGCATCGATGAAGCGGCGGTGGGCTTTTCCGGTCTGCCCGAACGTCTTGACCACGGCGACACCGGCGATGAACTCGACGATGGTCGCGCTGATGCGGGCGACACCTTTGTCCATCTTCTCCATCTCGGCGGTCAGGTCACGCGCCATGTAGGAGTAGGTCAGGGCGTACAGCGGCACGGTGGCGATGGCCAGCAGACCGAGGCGCCAGTCGAGGACGAAGCAGTAGATCAGCGCGAAGATCGGCGACAGCACCGCGGCAGTCGCCTCCACCTGCGCGTGGGCGACCAGATAGTGTAGGTCGGCGACGTCGTTCTGCACCGACTTGCGCACCGCACCCGAACTGGTACGACTGAACCAGCCGAGCGGGAGCCGACCGAGCTTGTCGGCGATGCGGATTCGGAGTTGTGCCTGGAGGTCGAGGTCGGCGAAGTGGGTGATCGCCAGCGCCAGGAAGGCGAACAGGGCGCGCGCCGCGAGACCGCCCACGACGAGCCACACCACCAGCCAGACCCGGCCGGTGTCGGTCGGGCCCGGTGCCAGAAGTGTGCGCCCGAGCTCGACGATGCCGATGAACGGCACCACGGTCGCGGCCGAGGCGAAGATCTGGACGAATTGCGCGAGAACGGTCCGCGTCTTCACCGGTGCCAGCACGTCGGCGAGAGCCGCCGACTTGGCCTTGGCCTCCGCCCGAGCCCTGTTCCGGGCAGCCTTCGGGTCGTCGGGCGTCTCCTCCGGGACCCGGGTCGGTGCAGGTGCGGCCACTTCGGTTCCGCCAGTTGTCATAGGCGCACCTTAGCGGCCGCCGACGAGTTAAGGAAAGGTACCCTAACTCTCGCCGCTCTCAGCGGGGCAGGATGCCGTCGAGGACGATCGACAGGTATTGATCGGCGATCGACTCCACCGTCATCGGGCCGCCCGGCCGGTACCAGCGCACGGCCACCCACACGGTGTCGCGCATGAAGCGGTACACCAGTTCGACATCGAGATCCGGACGGAATTCACCGTCGTCGACGCCCCGCTGCAGCACCGCATGCCACAGTTGGCGGAACTCGACGTTCAGCTCCGAGATGTAGCCGAACCGCTCCTGCCCCGACAGCCGCTTGGCCTCGTCCTGGTAGATCGCGACCGCATTGCGTTCGGCGTCGATCGACTCGAAGGAGGCCACGACGAGCCCGCGGAGCGTCTCGGTCGCCGAGAGTCCCGCCGAGGCGATCTGGCGGTACCGGGCGAACAGGTCGTCGAGGAACCGGCGCAGGATCTCGTCGACCATCGACTCCTTGGAGTCGAAATGATGGTAGAGACTGCCCGACAGGATTCCCGCGGCATCGGCGATGTCGCGCACCGTCGTCGAACGCAGGCCGTTCTCGGCGAACATCCGCCCGGCGGTGGCGAGCAACTCGTCACGGCGCGACGAACGGACGACGGTATCGGCGCCGGCTTTTGCGTCGGTCCCGCCTTTGTCATCGGTCTTGGTCTGACCACGTGGTGACACGCATCCTCCTGGAGTCTGCCCATCACCCTAGCAAGCGCTTGGCCGGGTACGTTATCCGACGAACCCGGCCAAGCGTCCTACGCGCAGATCATGCGCACCCGTGTCAGGCGCCGAGGCGCTTGCGCACCTTTTTCATGGCGCGAGTGTTGAAGAACTTGAACAGCTTGAGCTGCTGATCGGTCATCTTCGTGTCCTTGGCCACGAACGGCGGCGACATCATCTCGGCCACCGTCAGCGGCAGCGTCGAGAACGCGACCGCGCGGGCGTGGCTGAAGGTCTCGAAGCCGGTCCGGCCGTGGTAGCCGCCCATGCCGGAGCGACCGACGCCACCGAACGGCAGCTCGCCGCTGAACAGGTGGATGGCGAAATCGTTGCCGTTGATCGAGCCGCTGCGGGTGTTGTCGGCCAGCTTCTCGAAGCGGTCGTTGCGATCGCCGCACCAGTACATGGTCAGCGGGTGCGGATGCGACGAGATGTGGCTGATGACCTCGGACAGCTCGCGGTACGGGTAGACGGTCAGTACCGGACCGAAGACCTCGTCCTCCTCGATCTTCATGCCGGCCTTGACGCCGGTCAGGAGCGTCGGCGGGATCTTGCGACGCTCGGCGTTCGGCAGCGGCTCACCGCCGGGGATGACCTGGCGCTTGGTGGCGCCGAGCGCGACGGCGTCGTCGATGAGGCCCACGATGCGGTCGAAGTTCTTCTGGTTGATCGTCGCGGTGTACTGGTCGTTGTCGTAGATCGTCGGGAAGTGCTCGGTCCAGCGCGCGACCACCTTGTCGGTGAACTCGCCGAGCTTGGCCTCCGGGACGAAGACGTAGTCGGGGCACAGGCACACCTGGCCGCCGTTGACCAGGCGGGCGTCGGCGAGCATGTTGGCGGCCTTGTCGATGTCGGCGTCGAGGTCGACGACGGCCGGGTTCTTGCCGCCCAGCTCCAGGGTGACCGGGATCAGGTTCTTGGCGGCCTCCTGGGCCACCGAGGCGCCGACCTC
Organism: Gordonia sp. YY1; assembly: GCF_009872315.1. NCBI lineage: Bacteria > Bacillati > Actinomycetota > Actinomycetes > Mycobacteriales > Gordoniaceae > Gordonia > Gordonia sp. YY1. The sequence continues at coordinate 93,627 of NZ_WXYI01000006.1, forward strand.
GGGCGAGCCGGTGAAGAACATGTGATCGACCTTGAGCTTCGCGAAGTCCGAGCCCGACCCGTGCTTCGAGGTGACGATGGCCAGCTCTTCGATGGAGAAGTAGTCGGGTGCGTACTTGGCGAGAACGTCCGTGGTCTTCGCGGTGATCGACGACGGGCGCATCAGTACGCGGTTACCCGCGGCGAACGCCGAGCCGGCCGGAACGATCGTCAGCTGCAGCGGGAAGTTCCAGGGGCCCATGATGCCGACGACGCCGAGCGGGTCGTGGCGCACGCTCTGCTTGTAGCCCAGGAGCCCCTGGACCTTGGCGTACTTGGTCTCACCCATCCACTCCTTGACGCCACGACGCTGGTGCGTGAGGTCGATCATGCAGCCCGCGACGTCGGCGGCCAGCGACAGCTCGCGCGGACGTGAGCCGTAGTCCTCGGTCAGCGCGGCAGCGATCTCGTCGGAGTGGTCGAGCAGCAGCGCGACCAGTCGGGTGATGCGGTCGATGCGGGTGTCGGCGTCGGGGATGCCGTCACGCAGAAACGCGGCTCGCTGGATCTCGACCAACTCGGTCAGTGTGTGCTCTTCCGAGGAGACGCCACGCTTCGCGGTCGTCGCCCCGGTGCTGGTGTGCTCAGCAGGCTTGGTCATCGAGATCCCCTCAGGTAGTTCGTGCTGCAGGTCGGACGTGCGGCGTTTGGAACAAAAGAGTCCGCTTGTCCCACACCATAGTATGCGCCAGACCACACCAGGATGTGGGTACGTCCGTTGTCAGAATGGTACGACCGGCACGCCGCAAGGTCGAGACCTCGCCCGGGGGATCTTCGGGGAGGTCTCGACCTTGCGGGTGGTCAGCTCAGGCGCTCGATGATCGTGACGTTGGCGGTCCCGCCGCCCTCACACCCGCGGCTGACCGCCCTCCTCAGCTGAGCCTTTCGATGATCGTGACGTTGGCGGTCCCGCCGCCCTCACACATCGTCTGGAGGCCGTAGCGGCCGCCGGTGCGTTCGAGTTCGTTGAGGAGGGTGGCGAACAGCTTGGCGCCGGTGGCACCGAGCGGGTGTCCGAGTGCGATGGCACCGCCGTTGGGGTTGACCTTGGCGGGGTCGGCGCCGGTCTCCTTCAGCCAGGCGAGCACGACCGGCGCGAAGGCCTCGTTGATCTCGACGACGTCGATGTCGTCGATGGACAGGCCGGCCTTGCCGAGTGCGTACTTGGTGGCGGGGATGGGCGCGGACAGCATCATCACCGGGTCGTCGCCGCGGACGGACATGTGGTGGATGCGGGCGCGCGGGGTGAGGTTGTGCGCTTTGAGCGCGCGTTCGGAGACGACGAGGGTGGCCGACGAGCCGTCGCAGATCTGGGAGGCGACGGCCGCGGTCAGGCGCGACCCTTCGGCGAGCGGCTGCAGTCCGGCCATCTTCTCCAGCGAGGTCTCACGCGGGCACTCGTCGACGACGCAGTCGCCGAGCGGGACGTTCTCGTTGTCGAATCGGCCGGCGGCGATGGCCGCGCGGGCGCGCTCGTGGGACTGCAGGGCCCAGTGCTCCATGTCCTCGCGGCTGATGTCCCACTTCTCGGCCATCATGCCCGCGCCGACGAACTGCGAGATCTCGGTGTCGCCGAAGCGCTCCCGCCATCCGGCGGATTCTGCGGTGGGCGTGGTGAATCCGAACTCCTGGCCGGCGATCATGGCCTGGGAGATCGGGATCGCGCTCATGTTCTGCACGCCGCCGGCGACGACGACGTCCTGGGTACCGCTCATGACGCCCTGCGCGGCGAAGTGGATGGCCTGCTGGCTCGATCCACATTGCCGGTCGACGGTCGTGCCGGGAATGTCGAGCGGCAGACCCGCGGCCAGCCATGCGGTGCGGGCGATGTTGCCGGCCTGGGGGCCGATGGCGTCGACGCAGCCGAACACGACGTCGTCGACGACGTTGGGGTCGATGCCGGTCCGCTCGACGAGTGCGGAGATGATGTGCGCGCCGAGGTCGGCGGGGTGGACCTTGGCGAGCGAGCCGTTGCGTTTGCCGACGGGGGTGCGGATGGCGTCGACGATGTAGGCCTGCGGCGTGGTCATGGGCGGTACTCCTTTGGGTGGGCGGTGCTGGAGGGCAACCGGGTTCAGGCTCGCTGGCTGGAGATCGAGATGACCTCGCCGGTGAGGTAGGTGGTGTAGTCGCTGGCGAGCATGGCGACGGTCGCGGCGACCTCCCATACCTCTGCGGCACGGCCGTAGGCCTCCTTCGAGGCCAGTTCGTCGAGAAGGTCGTCGCTGGTGACCTTCGCGAGGAACGGGTGCTTGGCGATCGACGGCGCGATCGCATTGATCCGCACTCCCACGTCGGCGGCTTCGAGTGCCGAGCAACGGGTCAACGCCATGACGCCGGCCTTCGCCGCGGCGTAGTGCGCCTGTCCGCGTTGGGCGCGCCAGCCGAGGACCGAGGCGTTGTTGACGATGACGCCGTTGTGCTCGACCGATCCGAAGTAGCGCAGTGCGGCTCGGGTGGCGCGGAAGGTGCCGTTGAGCGTGATGTCGAGGACACGGTCCCACTCTTCGTCGGTCATATCGGCGACCGGCGTCTCCCCGCCGAGTCCGGCGTTGTTGACCAGTACGTCGATGCGTCCGAGTTCGGTTGCGGCGTCGGCGATCAGGGCGTCGACATCGGCGGTGACCTGGACGTTGCAGGTGCGCTGGGCGACCGTCCGTTCGGGGAATTCGACCGCGAGCTTCTCGGCGGCCTCACCGAGGCGGCGTTCGTGCCAGTCGCTGACGAGGACGTCCGCACCTTCGAGGAGTGCCCGACGGGCCGATGCGAATCCGATTCCGGTGCCGGCGGCTGCGGTGATCACGACCTTCTTACCGAGCAGCAGATTGTGACCGGGGGTCTCGGCGGGCGGGACGGCCAGCGGCGAGATCGCCCGTGCGCCGTTCTCCGTCACATCAGTCTGGGTCATGTCAGCGTGCCTCTCGGGGAAGGCCGAGCACACGCTCGGCGATGATGTTGCGCTGCACCTCGTTCGAGCCGCCGTAGATGGTGTCGGCGCGGGTGAAGAGGTAGAGCCGTTGCCATTCGTCGAGTTCGACGTGTTCGGGATCGGTGATGTCGTTGGGCTGTCCCTCGGCGGTCGCGTCGGGACCGATCAGTGCCGGCGCCCCGACGACGTCCATGGCGAGTTCGCCGAGATCGCGATGCCAGTTGGCCCACAACAGCTTCGACACCGACGCGGCTCCGGCCTGACTGGTCACGTCGCCGTCGAGGGTCCGTTGGGCGTGTGCCCGCATGACTTTGAGCCCGATGTCGGCGCGCGCGAGCCTCGATGCCAGTTCGGGGTCGTCGACCGCGCCGTTCGTGCGCGCGACCTCGGTCAGCTTCTCGAGCTCACGTGCGAACCCGACCTGCTGGCCCAGCGTGGACACCCCGCGCTCGAACTGCAACAGACCCATGGCGACCTTCCAGCCGTCACCCGGTTCGCCGACGATCAGGTCCGCGTCGGTCACCGCGTCGTCGAAGAAGACCTCGTTGAATTCCGATGTGCCGGTGAGTTGTTGGATCGGCCGCACGGTGACACCGGGCTGGTCGAGCGGGACCAGGAGGAAGCTCAGACCTGCATGTCGTGTCGACCCCTTCTCCGTCCGCGCTATCACGAACACCCATTGCGCGACATGCGCCAGCGAGGTCCAGATCTTCTGGCCGTTGATGATCCACTTGCCGTCCTCGACACGGGCATTCGTCGAGACCCCGGCGAGGTCGGAGCCCGCGCCGGGTTCGGAGTAACCCTGCGACCACAGCTCGGTGACGTCGACGATGCCCGGCAGGAAGCGCTTCTTCTGCTCCTCCGTGCCGTACGCGATGAGCGTCGGACCGAGCAGCTCCTCGCCCAGATGGTTCACCCGGGCGGGCGCGTTGGCGCGGGCGTACTCGCGGTGGAAGATGATCCGCTGCTCCAGCGTCGCCCCGCGACCGCCATGTTCGGGAGGCCAACCGATGCAGGTCCATCCGCTGGCAGCCAGGTGACGGTCCCATTCGAGGCGTTCGGCGAAGAACTCGTGCTCGCTGCCGGGTCCGCCGCGCCCCTTGAGGCCGTCGAACGTCCCGGTGAGGTTGTCCTCCAGCCAGGTGCGCACCGCCTTGGCGAACACCTCGGCGGAGTTCGGCGTGGCCTTGGCCCATTCGCCCAGGTCGACGGCACGATCGGCCAGATTGATCGAGGTCATGCGAGCTAGCATAACGCACCAAGCAAGTGCTAGGTTGGGGCCATGGCGCAGACGTCCCAGCTCGGGAAACTCTCCGCGATCACGACTCCGGCCGCGCTGGCACACGCCGCACACAGCTGGCCCGACCGTATCGCCCTCATCGACGACCAGTGGCACCTTTCGCCACAACCGCACGTCGAACTGACCTGGTCACAGCTGCGCGATGCGGCGCGCGACTTCGCGGCGGCGCTCGTGGCCTCGGGCATCGAGGCCGGCGATCGCGTCGCCCTCTGGTCACCGAACAGCTTCCACTGGCCGATCGCCGCACTCGGCATCCACTGCGCCGGAGCGACACTCGTGCCGTTGAACACGCGCTACACCGCGAATGAGGCGATCGAGATCATCGAACGTTCCGGCGCGAAGGGCGTCGTCGTGTCGGGACCGTTCCTCGCCGCCGACCACTGCACGGAACTGCTCGACAAGCACCGTGACGCGATGCCGGATCTGGTGGTGCAGGTGCCGTTCTCGGCGGGCGAAGCCGTACCCGACGGCGCCGTGGACTGGGACGACTTCCTGTCCCGGGCAACCCCGGATGCACGCGACGAGGCGGACCGTCGCGCGGCGGCCGTCTCCGAAGACGACATCTGCGACATCCTGTTCACCTCCGGCACCACCGGGAAGTCCAAGGGAGTGTTGGCAACTCACCGTCAGACGATGACCGGGTCGCACGGGTGGGGTGCCAACGCGGCCCTCTCCCCCGACGACCGTTATCTCATGGCCAACCCGTACTTCCACACGTTCGGATACAAGGCCGGCATCCTGCCGTGCGTGCTGTTCGGCGTGACGATGGTGCCCCTGGCCGTGTACTCGCCGGAGAAGTCGATGCAGATGGTGGCCGAACACCGCATCACCGTCTTCCCCGGTGCACCGACCATCTTCCAGACGATCCTCGACGACCCGAGACGTTCCGACCACGACCTGTCGTCCCTGCGCATCGTCATCACCGGCGCGGCGATCGTGCCGGTGGTGCTCGTCGAACGTCTGCAGCACGACATCGGCGTCGAGACGGTCATCACCGCGTACGGCCTGACCGAGGCCAGCGGCTTCGTCTCGACCTGCACCCCCGAGGACGACGACGAGACCGTCGCCAACACCTGCGGCCGCGCCTTTCCCGGCATGGAGATCAAGCTCTCCGAATTCGGTGAGGTCCTCGCCCGCGGCGAGATGGTCATGGTGGGCTACCTCGACGATCCCGACGCCACCGCCGAGACCATCGACGCCGACGGCTGGCTGCACACCGGCGACATCGGCACCATCGACGAGCGCGGCAACCTCACGATCACCGACCGGCTCAAGGACATGTACATCTCCGGCGGCTTCAACGTCTACCCCGCCGAGATCGAGCAGACACTCGCGCGCCTCGACGGGGTCACCGAATCGGCCGTCATCGGCGTCCCCGACGACCGGCTCGGCGAGGTGGGCCGTGCATACCTCACCGTTCGCGAGGACGCCGACCTCGACGAGGCGAAAGTCATCGACTACGCCAAAGAGCACCTGGCGAATTTCAAGGTCCCGCGGTCGGTGGTCTTCGTCGACCAGTTCCCGCGCAACGCTTCGGGCAAGATCCTCAAGCGCAACCTCACCTAGCCGACTCATAGCCCGAACCCGCGCCGCCCGACCTCACCGAGATCGACGGACTCCAGACCACGACGAGGGCACTGACCGTCCTCGACGCGGCCGTCGACGGCGGTTCGCGGTTTCTCGACTCGGCGTTGCTTCGCGAGCACACGACGGTGGCCGAGGTCGTCGACGCTCAGATCCGCAACAGCGGCCGTCGCGGATCACGCAGGTCTCGCGAGATGATCGCTGCAATCACCGACGGCTCCCGGTCGGAGGCCGAGCGCAAGGCGATCGCCCTGCTGCGGTCCGGCGGCATCACCGGATGGACGGCCAATGCGCCGGTCTGCGGCTACGTGGTCGACCTCGCGTTCGTCGAGCAGAAGGTGGCCATCGACATCGACGGTTTCGTGCGCCGATCCATAGCTCGAAACCGCGCTGAGCGCGGCTTCGAGCTATAAAACGGCCGGGGCGTGTTTGTGCATTTTGGCCAACACCCCGTCGGAACTTCGTTGCGGGAGGACGTGGGATAGATCACAGCGGGCGGCTTAGTGTCGGTCATCACACACCGACCGACCGTGAAAGGGCATCGATGCCTGACCTCGCGTACCTCCCCTGGCACCTCGCCGAGCAGCACGGATCTGCGCCCGCACTCGCCGACGAGCGCACCGAGCTCTCCTTCACCGAGTTCGACGCCCGATCCGCCGCGCTGGCCGCCCAACTCCGTGAACTCGGACTCGGCCGCGGTGACGTGCTGGCGATCAAGCTCCCCAACCGGGTCGAGCTGGTCGTGGCGATCGCCGCCGCGTGGCGCCTGGGCGCCGCCGCCACGCCGATCAACCCGGCATTCACCGACACCGAAGCCGACCATCAGGTCAGCGACTCCGGTGCTCGGCTGATCATCAGTGTCGACGGTTCGTCCCCCACCTCGGGCGTCGCCGGCCTGGCGGTCGACGAACTGGCCACCGAACTCCCCGACGAACAGGGTCCACTCGCGCCCGCACCGGTCGCCGGCGCCGACACCGCACTGCTGATCTACACCAGCGGCTCCACCGGACGTCCCAAGGGCGTGCAGGTCACCCATGCCAACGTCGACGCGATGAGTGCGACGATGGCCGAGCACTTCGGCCTGACCGCCGACGACCACTGCATGCTGATCCTGCCGCTGTTCCACGCGAACGCACTCATGGTGTCCACCTTCGCCCCGTTGCGCGCCGGTGCCCGTCTCACCATCCGCACGGGGTTCTCGGCGTCGCGTTTCTTCGACGACGTGGAAACCCTTCGGCCCACCTATTTCTCGGCCGTGCCGACGATCTTCGCGGTGCTGACCGCGATGCCCCCCGAGGTGCGGCCCGACACCTCGTCCCTCCGCTTCGCCATCTGCGGCGCCGCACCGGTGAGCCGAGAACTGCTCGACGCATGCCAAACCCGTTACGGTCTGCGCCTCGTCGAGGGCTACGGCCTGACCGAGGGCACCTGCGCGTCGGCGTGCAACCCGGTGGACGGAGTGCGCAAACTCGGCACCGTCGGGCCGGCCCTTCCGGGACAACGGATCCGGATCGTCGACGCCGACGGACACGACGTCCCCACCGGCGAGACCGGCGAGGTCATCATCTCGGGACCGACCGTGATGGCGGGCTACCTGAACAATCCCGAGGCCACCGCCGAAACCATCCGTGACGGCTGGCTGCACACCGGCGACATCGGGCGCCTCGACGCCGACGGCTACCTACAGATCGTCGACCGCATCAAGGACATGATCATCCGTGGCGGAGAGAACCTGTACCCCAAGGAGATCGAGTCCACCATCGCGCAACTGCCGGGTGTGCTCGAGTCCGCGGTGGTCGGTCGCCCGCACGAGGTGCTGGGAGAGGAACCCGTCGCCTACGTGGTGCGGTACCCGGACTCGCAACTCACCGCCGACGACGTCCTCGCGCACTGCGCCGGTCACCTCACCCGGGTGAAGGTGCCTGCCGAGGTCACCATCCTCGACGAGCTGCCGAAGAATCCGGTCGGCAAGATCGACAAGCCCTCGCTGCGCCGCGGCCTCGCGGTGACCTGACCGACCGAGCCCCCAACGCACCCCGGCACCGCACCACGCCGGCGTGCCGGTAGGTCCTGCGAAGTTCGGATCTTTACCCTTCATGGAACGCATGCGCCTGCTCGCAACCCACTGGTGCGAGTACGGCTTCGGCAGCCCCAAGAAGCTGCACATGCTCTACGTCTACAAACTGATCTTCTTCACGGTTGTCGGCCTGCTGCTGGTCGGCCTGACCACCCCGGCGCTCGGCGGCTTCGGCGAGATCGGCTCGTGGTGGACCGAGCCGATCGTCTACGTGAAGCTGATGGCGTGGACCACGCTGTTCGAGGTCCTGGGCCTCGCCTCGTCGTCGGGACCGCTGGCGTTCAAGTTCTCGCCGTTCATCGGCGGTTGCCTGTACTGGTTGCGCCCCAAGACGATTCGTGTTCCACCATGGCCGGGCAAGGTGCCCTTCACCGCCGGTGACACCCGTCAGCTGTGGGACGTGGCGGTCTACGGCCTCATCCTGCTCAATCTGGCGTTCCTGGTCTGCTTCCCGGGACAGGTCACCGACCGCGTTCCCGGCAGTGAGGCCGGCCTGCCCCCGCAGTGGGCGATGTTCAGCTACATCGGGCTGATCGTGCTCATGGGCCTGCGCGACAAGACGGTCTTCCTGGCCGCCCGCTCGGAGCAGTACCTCGCCGCACTCCTGATCTTCGCCTCGGCCGGTTCCGTGGTCGAGATGATCATCGCGGCCAAGATCTTCATCTTCGCGAGCTGGTTCGGTGCCGGCATCTCCAAGCTCGGCCGCCACTTCACCCTGGTCGTCGCGCCGATGGTGTCGAACACCCCGTGGATCACCTCACGGCGTCTGAAGCGATCGCTGTACCGCAACTTCCCGGAGGACATCCGTGCCTCCAAGGTCACCAGCTCGATCGCCCACATCCTGGGCACCATCGTCGAGCTCGCGTTGCCGCTGATCCTGCTGTTCTCGACCAACACCACGCTCACGCTGCTCGCCCTGATCGGCATGACCGGGTTCCACATCTTCATCATCTCCACCTTCCCGCTGGCGGTGCCGCTGGAGTGGAACGTCTTCTTCATCTTCTCGGCGTGGTTCCTCTTCTGGGGTCACCCGGCCGGTGAGGGCTGGGCGGTCACCGACATGAGCACCGGCTGGTTGCTCGCCGCCATCGTGATGGCCGCGTTCTTCCCGATCCTGGGCAACCTGCGTCCGGACCTCGTCTCCTTCCTCCCGTCGATGCGGCAGTACGCCGGCAACTGGGCGTCGGCGACCTGGGCGTTCCGTGGACGAGAGGTGGAGGACAAGCTCAACCAGCATCTCGTCAAGTCCAACCTGAACCAGATCGACCAGCTCACTGCGGCATTCGGCAATGAGGTTGCGGAGATCTTCATGCAGAAAGCGGTGGCCTGGCGCACCATGCACAGCCAGGGGCGAGCGCTGATCTCGCTGATGATGCGCCACACCGACGAACTCGACAACTACGTGATCCGTGAGGCCGAGTTCGTGTGCACCACCCTGATCGGCTGGCAGTTCGGCGACGCACACCTGCACAACGAGCAGACCATCGCCGCGGTGCAGCGACGCTGCAACTTCGCACCTGGCGAGGTGATCGTGACCTGGACCGAGTCCCAGCCGATCCACCGCAACTACATCGAGTACAAGGTGATCGACGCGGCGATCGGCGTGGTGGAACGCGGCACCTATGTGGTCGCCGACGCCACCGAGGAACTGCCGTGGCTGCCCAACTGGCCGATCAAGCACACCGTCACCTGGACGCGCCCCGGATATGTTGCGCCATCGGACGGTTCGCAGTACGTGCAGCAGTCTAGGGTGAATGCATGAGTCGTGGAGTAGTGGTCGGCAGCGGGCCCAACGGACTCGCTGCCGCCATCACCCTCGCCGCCGCCGGTCTCGAGGTCACCGTCCTCGAGGCCGCGGCGGTGCCCGGCGGTGGAACCAGGTCGGCCGAGGTCACCGTCCCCGGCCTGGTGCACGACGAATGTTCGGGCTTCCACCCACTCGCGCTGGACAACGCGTTCAGCAGGCGTTTCGACCTCGCTGCACACGGATTGCGCTGGGCCGCTCCACCTGTGCAGTACGCCCACCCGCTCGACGGTGGTGACGGTGCAGCGGCCTATCGCTCGGTGGACGAGACCGCCGACCAGTTCGGTGATTCCGCCCGTCGGTACCGGCAGCTCTTCGGCTCGATCACCGGCAAGTTCGATCGCATCGCCGGGGAGTTCCTCCAGCCCATGCTCCACGTACCGCGGGACCCGTTCCCGCTGGCGCAGTTCGGGATTCCGGCGGCTCTGCCGGCCACCTGGGTTGCCCGGTGGTTGCGCGACGAGCGGGCGGCGGCACTGTGGACGGGAGTGGCGGCGCACGCCTTCCATCCACTCACCACACCGCTGTCGTCGGCGATCGGCGTCGCCCTGGGCACCGCCGCACATCGCTACGGATGGCCCGTCGCGGTCGGGGGGTCGGCGACGATCAGCCGTGCGATGATCGCACTCCTGGAGTCGCTGGGCGGAACGGTGGTCACCGACACAACCGTCACCTCACTCGACCAGCTCGACTCCCCCGACGTCGTCCTCCTCGACACCTCGCCACAGGCGGCGGCCGGCATCCTCTCCGGCAAGCAGCCAGAGCGCGTGGCGCGTGCCTACCGCCGATACCGGCATGGGCCGGCGGCATTCCAGGTGGCATTCGCCGTCGAGGACGGCATCCCGTGGAGCTACGAACCGGCACGTCGGGCCGGGACCATCCATGTCGCCGGGAGTTCCTCCGAAGTCGTGGCCGCCGAACGCGACACCTGGTCGGGGCGGATGCCGTCGAAACCCTTCCTCTTGGTCGGGCAGCAGTATCTGGCCGATCCGGACCGCGCAGCGGGCAACCTCGTCCCGGTGGATGCCTACGCCCATGTGCCTGCCGGGTTCACCGGTGACGCAAGGCAACTCGTCGTCGATCAGATCGAACGATTCGCCCCCGGCTTCACCCGGCGCATTCGCGCATCGCATGTCCGCGCAACAGCCACGATCGCCACCGACAACCCCAATTACGTGGGTGGCGACATCACCACCGGCGCCAACTCCGCGCGCCAGTTGATATTTCGTCCGCGAGTGGCGTTCGACCCCTACTCGACCGGCGTCGACGGCGTCTACCTGTGTTCGGCGGCGACGCCACCGGGGGCCGGTGCACACGGCCTGTGCGGGTTCCATGCCGCGAACTCGGCCCTGAAGAAGCTCGAACGCGGTGGCGGCCCGCAGGCCTCGAGGCAACAGGATTCGACCCAACAGGGTTCGTCCTGATGAGCAACGGCGCTCTCGGACGCCGGCTGGTCTCCCCCGATTCACCCGACGCGGCGGAGATCATCCGGCTGTCCACCATCGTCGGCGAGCGGCTCGCCGCGCGCAGCGATGAACTGAGCGAGTCGATGACCACGGCGATCGAGAACGGCCTCGAGGAGCTCAACGACCCCGACCTTCTCGAGTTGTTGCGAGCGAGCGTCGCCGCCAACATCGCGACGATCCTGCACATGATCCGCAACAACATCCCGCTCGATCAGGCGCCACCGGTCACCGCAGCGACCGAGTATGCCGATCGGTTGGGACAGCGGGGCATCCCCGCCTCGTCGCTGCGGCGGGCATACCACTTCGGTTCCGATGACCTGCTGGCCAATGTGTTCGAGGAGGTGAGAGAGCTCGACACCTCTCCCGAACTGCGGCTGCGGGTGCTGCACCACTTCTCCGGCTGGCTGCACAAGTACGTCGACTGGATCACCCGTGTGGTTCTCGACGTACACGAGGAGGGCCGCCGGCACTCGGTCGAACAGAACGCGACCGTGGTGTCGACGATGGTGCGGCGGGCGCTGCAGGGCGACCTCACGAGCACGGACGAGTTCACCGTCAGGACCGGCTATCCGCTGACGCGCACCCATCTCGCGGCCACCCTGTGGATCGACCGCGCCAACCCGGGCACCGACAACACCGCACTGCTGGAGTCCCTGGCGCACGACGTCGCAACCACTCTCGGCTCCAGAGCACCCCTTTTCACCTCGGTGGACCGCAGCACCGCGTGGGTCTGGTACCCCGTGGCCGACGCCGATCCCGAGGTGGTCCGACCAGTGCTGTCCGTGGTGCCGGGCGCACGGATGGCCTTCGGCTCCCCGGCACCCGGACTCGAGGGATTCCGGGAGAGTCACCAGCAGGCCGAGAGTGTCAAGCATGTGGCGGCGGTGTCGACGAATCAGGCGATGACAGTGGTGGGGCACGGCTCGGGCGGCATGTCGATCATCGCGATGCTCGCTCGCGATCTACCCGGCACACGACGCTGGGTGCGCGATGTCCTCGGACCGCTCGCCGCCGACACCGAGGCCGCCGAGCGACTGCGCGACACCGCCCGGGTGTTCCTCGACTGCGGCAACAGCTACGTCGCGACGGCCGAGGCCCTCAACATGCACCGCAACACCGTGAAGTACCGGCTCGGACGAGTCGTCGAGGAGTTGGGTCACCCGATCGGCGAGCGTCGCCTCGACACCGAACTGGCCCTGCACACCGCACACGTCCTCGGTGCGGCGGTGCTGTGAGCGCGCGATCGGTCCCATGACTGCCTGACCACCCCGTGCGATCGGCAAGCCGCTGTGGTCGGATGGACGGGTGGCGACGACTCACGACAGAGCACCGATGATGATCACGGTCGGGTCCGCACGTCCGGCGGCGGTCCGGCCATGACCCTGATCGGCACCGATCCCACCACCGAATTCCTCACCCGGGCAGGCATTCTGGATCCCGATCTGCCGACCACCCGAATCGTCACGCACGGCGCGGTGGTGTTCCTCAACGGTGATCGTGCATGGAAGATGAAGCGGCCGGTGCGTTATCGCTACCTCGATTTCTCCACCCCGGAATTCCGGCACGACGCACTCGACGCCGAACTGCGCCTCAACCGGCGCATCGCCCCCGGCGTCTACCTCGGACTGCACAAGGTGGACGACGCAGACGGCAACAGCGATTGGGTGCTGGAGATGCGTCGCTTCGACGACGACGCACTGCTGTCCACCCGGGCCGAGCGCGGCGATCTCGACGACGCCCTACTGCGACGACTGGCGGAGCTCACCGTAGAACTGCACGCGGCGTCGGAGATCTGCCCCGACCCGCACGGTGCCGCGCGCATCCAGGAGGTCGTCGACGGGAACCTGGGGAGCATGTCGGCGTTTCCGGAGATCCTCGATCCCTCGCGAGCGAGGCTGCTGACCGATCGCCTGACCGCGATGATCAGCGCTCACTCCGATCTGCTCGACACCAGGGCCCGCGCCGGTCGGGTCCGGCACGGTCACGGTGACCTGCATCTGGGCAACATCGCGGTGATCGACGGCGAACCGTTGCCTTTCGACTGTCTCGAGTTCGACGCCGACATGGCCACCACCGACGTGCTCTACGACGTCGCGTTCCTCGTCATGGACCTGTGGGCACGAGATTTGCGGCATGAGGCCAACGTGGTGGTCAACAACTACCTCGACCTCTCTCCTGCGGACGAGGACGGCTATTCGCTGATGCCGATCTTCCTCTCGGTGCGTGCGACGGTGCGCGCTCATGTCGCCGCCGCCGAAGGGGCCGTCAGCAAGGCCCACGACTACCTCGACCTCGCCCTGGCAGTCGTCGATCCGGCACCGGCACGGCTGGTCGCGATCGGCGGCGGATCAGGCACCGGGAAGTCGACCGTGACCCGCGCCATCGGAGCGGAGTTCGTCCCGGCACCGGGCACTCGCATTCTGCGCAGCGATGTGCTGCGCAAGCGCCTCGCCGGGGTGCCGGAGCACACCCGGCTCCCGGCAACCGGCTACACCGTGGAGATGGGTTCCCGGGTGTATGGAGAGCTGTGCCGGCTGGCCGCTCAGACGCTGGGTGGCGGGATGAGTGTGATCGCCGACGCGGTGTTCGGCCGTGCCGCACAGCGCGACGCGATCGCCGGCGTCGCCGAGACACTTGCTGTCCCGTTCACCGGCATCTGGCTCGAACTCGACGAGGCCGAACGCATCGCGCGCATCGAGGCGCGCGGCGCCGACGCGTCGGATGCCGATGCGTCGGTGGCACGACGACAGACCCGGTCGCTGGAGACCCCAGGGGCCGAATGGGTGCACGTCGACGCCGGCGCCGGGGTTCTCGATCGAGTGCGGCACGCACTCGGCCTGCCCGGGTCCGCCGGCACCCGATAGCGTCCGGTCAGCCGCGAGGGAGCGGCTTGACCAATGGGAACAGGACGGTCTCGCGGATTCCGAGACCGGTCAGGGCCATCAGCAGACGGTCGACGCCCATGCCGGTTCCGGTGGTCGGGGGCATGCCGTACTCCATCGCGGTGAGGAATTCCTCGTCCAGGACCATGGCCTCGTCATCACCGGCGGCGGCGAGTCGTGCCTGGTCGATGAAGCGCTCACGCTGGATCACCGGGTCGACGAGCTCCGAGTAGCCGGTGGCCAGCTCGAACCCGCGGACGTAGAGGTCCCACTTCTCGACCACGCCGGTCACCGACCGGTGCGCGCGGACGAGCGGCGAGGTCTCGACCGGGAAGTCGCGGACGAACACCGGCCGGGTCTGCTTCTCGCCGACCATGTGCTCCCACAGTTCCTCGACGAGCTTGCCGTGGCCGTAGCCCTTGCCCTTGGGGACCTCCAGGCCGACACGATCAGCGATCGCCAGCAGCTGGTCGACGGTGGTCTCCCCGGGCGCACCCGCGGGCACGATCTCCTCGCCGAGCGCCTCCGACAGCGACGGGTACATCTCGAGGGAGGTCCACTCGCCGGACAGGTCGTACGTCGAACCGTCGGGCATGATCGGGGTCTGGGTACCCAGGGCGGCCTGCGCAACCTCCTGCACCAGCTCACGGGTCATGACCGCGGAGTCGTCGTAGGTGCCGTAGGCCTGATAGGTCTCGAGCATCGCGAACTCGGGCGAGTGGGTGGAGTCGGCGCCTTCGTTGCGAAAGTTGCGGTTGATCTCGAAGACGCGCTCGATGCCGCCGACGACGCAGCGCTTGAGGAACAGCTCCGGCGCGATGCGCAGGAAGAGGTCCATGTCGAAGGCGTTGGAGTGCGTCACGAACGGACGCGCCGCGGCACCGCCGTGCAGGGTCTGCAGCATCGGGGTCTCGACCTCGAGGAACCCTCGACGCCCCAGCGCCGCACGGAGTTCGGCGATCACCTGGATGCGGGTCCGGGCGTTGTCACGGGCCTCCGGACGCATGATGAGGTCGACGTAGCGCTGCCGCACCCGGGTTTCCTCGTTCATCTCCTTGTGGGCAACCGGCAACGGCCGCAACGACTTCGACGCCATCTGCCAACCATCGGCCATCACCGACAGCTCGCCGGTGCGAGAGCTGATGACCTCGCCGGAGATGAAGACGATGTCGCCGAGGTCGACGTCGGACTTCCAGCGGGCCAGCGATTCCTCGCCGACGCCGTTGAAGCTGACCATCGCCTGCAGTTGGGTGCCGTCACCCTCCTGGAGGGTCGCGAAGCACAGCTTGCCCTTGTTCCGCAGGAAGATGACGCGCCCGGAGACACCGACGTGCCGGCCGGTCTCGGTGCCGGCCTCGAGGTCGGGGTAGGCGGCGCGGATCTCGCCGAGGGAGTGGGTGCGCGGAATCGAGACCGGGTATGCCTCGCGGCCCTCGGACAGGATGCGCTCGCGCTTCTCGCGGCGGATTCGCAACTGCTCGGGAGTCTGGTCGTCGGCGTCCGGGGTCTTCGCGGCCGCGGCGGAAGCGGCGGTGGTCGGGCTGTCACTCACCCCACGCACCCTATCGGTGCCGGTCACCGACTCCCAACTCGCCGCAGTCGCTGTGACAGCGGTGACAGACCGCCAGTGGTTTCAGCTCTCGTGCGCGGAGATGACGGCGAGTTCGTCTGCGCGGAGGCGACCGTTGACCTTGGCCTGGCGCATCCGGCGGTGCCCGCCGACGACGAACACCGCGCCGTGTATGCCCCTCGCCTGCAGGTGCCAGGCCAGCCACTCGGCCTCGTGGCCGTCCTCGCTGACGAGGATCCAGCGGGAATCCGTGCGCGCCGCGGTCAGCGACTCGGGGGTGCCGGGGGTGAGCCGGTCGAGGACCTCGACGGCGTCGATGGCGAGTGCGCCGAACAGTGCGCCGTCGACCTGGCGTCGGCGATGCGAGCGGACGTCCACGGGTGTCGCGCCCTCGGCGACGGCCTCCGCATAGTCGCCGACCTGCAGCGACAGGGGTGCGGCCGGTGCCGGAGCGACGATGGGCGCGGTCGCGGCGAAGGTGGTGCGGGACAGAACAGGGGTAGCAACCGAAGCGGTCATGAGAGGGAGTCCTCGGGTGATCGAAAACGAGCGGGGAGCGCGAAGGAGGGCAGCCGCAGATGCGGTACTAGCCCTGACAACACTCCTGACAGCTCTTGATCACGGCGACGAGTATGCCACAGCTGCGCGCCTGGGACCAGACTCGAGTGACGACTACCGCACCGGTGGTTGCCAATCCTGAATGCGCCGCAGCCGGCGGTCGAGTGCCGCATCGGGGGCCGCCCGCAGGGCCAGCTCGCGCAGGCGGACCGCGGGTCCCGACCGCCACTGACCGACCCGTCCGATCACCGACGCCTGGCGAGCGATGCGTCGGGTGCGACGCCGTCGTAGACGGTCGTAGGTTCGCAGGGCCTCGTCGACGCCTGCTCCGCCCTGCCCGAGCAGCGCGGCCAGGGTCGCCGCGTCCTCCATGGCCTGGTTCGCCCCCTGGCCGAGGTTCGGGGTCATGGCGTGCGCGGCGTCGCCCACGAGCACGCGCCGGCCCCGGACGAAGGTGGACAACGGACGCGCCAGTTCTTCGATGGGTAACACTCCGACGTCCGTCGGATCGGTCGCGTCGAGGATCTCCCCGATCGGTGCATGCCACCCCGAGAACCGTTGCCGCACTTCGTCGATACCACCCGGCTCGCCACTCTGCCCGTAGGTGACGGAGGCGAACCAGTAGACGTGTCCGTCCGGCAGCGGGGCGATGCCGAACCGCTGACCGCGTCCCATCGTCTCGCCCGCCGCGTCGAGGTGGACGGGCCGTGCGGTGACGGCTCGCCACGCGACATATCCGCGGTAGGCCACACCCGGGTCGTCGGCGACCGCGGGCCGTACCCGACTCCGCAGACCGTCGGCTCCGACGACCAGGTCACAGCTGTCGATCGACGTGCCGTCCTCGAGCCGGACCGACCCGTCACGAACCTCACGCACCGCGGTTCCGGTCCGGATCTCCACGCCCGACCCGAGCCGGCCGAGGAGCGCCTCGTGGAGATCGCCGCGGCGCACCACCCGGAGTTGCCCGATCGCCGACGGGTCGAAGCGGGTGAGCCAACGTCCGTCGGCGCGACGTGTTCCGTTCACGGTGGGTGAAACCCCGACGGCGTCGGGAACCGCCGCCCGGAGGCCGAGCGTTTCGAGCGCGCGGAGCCCGTTGCCGAACAGGCTGAGTCCCGAACCTCCCCCACGAACCTCCGCCGACCGCTCGAGCAGCGTGACCTCCGCGCCCATCGACGACAACCCGGCAGCAGTGCACAACCCCGCGATGCCTGCACCGACGATGACGACCTTCATCCCAGACCTCTCCACACGGAGAAGAATGACGGGTCGACCATCGCTGTGGCTGTAGGACTTCGGTTGACATCGTGTACCACTGGTGCCGGGAACTGGGCTGCGGGTGTGGATGCCGCACAGTGGGTCGGGTGGGGTGACTTCGCGTCCATCTCAGTGGCTTCCGAGGGAAATGTGCCCTTCGTGGGTGCTCACGGGGACGAGTTCCTCAGCCGCTTGCCGCACGTCATGAACGGCTTGGCGAAGCCGGCTCACCTCACCCTCGGGGCCCGCGTCAGCGGGAAAGAAGTGAGGTCGCATGCGACATCGCTCCGGCGCGCACCGGTCCGGAGTGCCCCGACGGACCGCTGGTGTGGGGTCCTTCCGGATCAGGCAGCGAGGGATGCGCTCCCTCGGCTCAGTCAACGCGATGTCCGGGTCCTACTTGCCCCGACGAGGGTTGGCCTTGGACCGCTCATGCACCAGCCGCAACCCCTCGAGGGTGAGGTGCGGGTGGTGGTCGGTGAGCGACCGGCATTCGTCGAACATCAGCGGGGCCAGGTAGCCGGTGGCGACCACGGTGACGTCGTCGCCGTCGAAGCCGGGCACGGTGTCGCAGACGCGATCGACGAGCGCGTCGACCTGGCCGGCGAATCCGTAGAGGATGCCCGACTGCAGGGCCTCGACCGTGTTCTTGCCGAGCACGCTTCGTGGCGGCATCAACTCGACCTTGCGCACGGTCACGGTGTGCTCGGAGAGCGCCTCGACCGCCAGGTTCACGCCGGGCGCGATGGCGCCGCCGAGGAATTCACCCTTCGCCGACACCGCGTCGACGACGGTCGCGGTCCCGAAGGCCACCACGATGCAGGGGCCGCCGTATTCATGATGCGCGGCAAGGCAGTTGGAGACACGGTCGGTACCGACCTCCTTCGGGTTGTCGACGAGCAGCGGCACACCTGTCCGCACGCCGGGTTCGAGCAGGACGTGCGGGCCGTCGCCGAAGTAACGGGGCAGCATGACCCGCAGCTCGCGCAGCAACGAGGGCACCGTCGACAGGGCACTGACCCCGGTGACCTGCTCGATGTCCGAGCCGAGCATGCCGCGAAAGACCCAGGCGAGTTCGTCGGCGGTGTAGTTCGGGTCGGTGTGGATACGCCAATCGCGCACCAATCGCGCGTGATCCCCTGCTCCGGCGTGGACGCCGAGGTGGATGTTGGTGTTGCCGACGTCGACGGCGAGCAGCATCGGTGGCTCCGGGTCGCTCGTCGGTGTCAGACCGCGGAGTCGGCGAAGACCGGGCCGTCGAACTGCCGCGGGTCGAGCAGACCCGAACCCTCCGGCGCATGCGCCGGGTCGTCACCGGATTCGAGGATGCGGTTGTGGTCGTCGACGAAGACGACCTGCGGCGCATAGGCCTCCAGTTCGGCCTCGTTCAGCATGCCGTAGGCGATGATGATGACGAGATCCCCGGGGTGAACGAGATGTGCTGCGGCGCCGTTGATCCCGATGACACCGCTGCCGCGCTCCCCGGCGATCGCGTAGGTCACCAGTCGGGAACCGTTGTCGATGTCGACGATGGTGACCTGTTCACCCTCGAGCAGACCCGCGGCGTCGAGCAGATCCTGGTCGATCGTCACCGACCCCACGTAGTGCAGATCCGCCTGGGTCACGGTGGCGCGGTGGATCTTCGAGGTCATCATGGTGCGCAGCATGGGTCAGTGTCCCCCTGTGTCGGTCGTGGATGTGGTTGCGGGTCCGGAGAGTTCTTCTTCGAGTGCGGCGAGGCCTCCGACGTTCACGCCGACGTTGTCGATGAGGCGGGCGGGTCCGAGGCGCGCGGCGACGAGCAGCCGGGCGGCGCCCTTCTCCGGGGCGTCCTCCAGTGCGCGGCCGCGGAGGGCCAGGTATTCGACGTCGATCTCGGGCACGGTGTCGAGCACCGCCTGCGCCGCCGCGACGATCGCGTCCCGGCCGCCCTCGGCGGAATGCGCCCCGGCCACCAGCGCGGCCGACAACGTCGTGGCCAGCTCCCGCTGCTCCGGGCTGAGGTAGCGGTTGCGCGAGGACATCGCCAGCCCGTCGGATTCACGGACCGTCGGGACCCCGACGATCTCGACGTCGAGATCGAGGTCGGTGACCATCTGCTTGATCAGCACGAGCTGCTGATAATCCTTCTCGCCGAAGTAGGCGGCATTGGGTCCGACGATGTTGAGCAGCTTGAGGACAACTGTCAGCATCCCCGCGAAGTGCGTCGGGCGGGAGATGCCGTCGAGGATCGCACCGGCCCCGCCGGGGTGCACCGTGGTCCGCTGCCCGTTGGGGTACATCGACGCAGCGTTCGGCGCGAAGACCAGTTCGACGCCGAGCGACTCGAGCAGCGCGAGGTCGGCGTCGAGGGTGCGTGGGTACGCGTCGAGGTCCTCGTTCGCACCGAACTGAAGCGGGTTGACGAAGATCGAGACCACGACGATCGTGTTGCCCTTGGCCTTCGCCGCGCGCACAAGCTGGAGATGTCCGGCGTGCAGCGCTCCCATGGTCGGGACCAGCACCACCCGCTTGCCCGCGGCGCGCAGCGTTCTGGTCACCCGGGTCAGGGTCGCCGGTTCACGGTGCACCGTCATCTGACCGGCCCTGTAGGTCGGCGTCTCATCGGGCGGGACACTCACAGCATCTCCTTCGATAGGCGGTGTCGGGTCGGTGACCTCGGTGCGGGTCATCGCCCCTCCAGGAGGTCGAGAAGTGCGGCCGGCGCGTCGGTGCGCGCCGCGGCGCGACGAGCCATCGTGCGGTAGGCCTCGGCGATCCCGCGTTCGCCGGAGCCGCCGGGGACGGCGCGGAGCGCGGCGAGGTGTCGTCGAACGGCGGCGGCGTCGCCGCGTGCCACCGGACCGGTGAGCGCCGACGGTCCGAGTTCGAGCACGTTGCTCAACGACGCGGTGACCAGCGGGGTGAGGATGCGTTCGGCGAGTCGCGCGCCGCTCCCGTCGACGGTCGCGACGTCGCGTCCGGAATGGTCGATGGCGGCGTTCAGCGCGGCCACGGCGTCGGAGATCAGCGCGATCAGGTGGTTGGCACCATGCGCGAGCGCCGCGTGGTAGAGCGTGCGGTCGGCTTCGGCGATCCGCACCGGTTCCCCGCCCATCTCCAGGACCAGCGACGACGCGATGGCCTCCCCGACGGGGTCGGCGGCGGTCACCGCGAAGCAGGCGTTGGTCAGGCGCGCGGTGTCCTCCGCGGTGCCGACGAAGGTCATCGCCGGGTGCAGGGCCAGCCCGAGCGCCCCACGCGAGGTCACCGGCGCGAGGATGTCCACCCCTTGGGCACCGGCGGTGTGCGCGACGATCGTGCCGGGGCGCAGCGAACCCGACGCCGCGATCTCGTCGATCACCGCGCTCAACTGGGCATCGGGCACGCTGACCAGCAGCAGTTCCGAGCGGGCGACGACGGCGCCGAGGTCGAGGATCTCGGAGTCCGGAAGGCGCTGCGTTGCTCGAGCGCGCGACTCCGCGGACCGGGCGACGACCGCGCCGACGACGTGGCCGGCCTTCTCCAGGGCCTCGCCCAGTGCGGTCCCGACGCGTCCGGCGGAAACGATGCCGACGGTGAGGCGGGCGGGTGCGGGCAGATTGGACGTGCCGGGAAAAGGGTCGGGGTGAACCGGATACGGGCGATCGCCGAAAGCGTCCTCAGCAGAGCTGCCGAGCGAGTGCCCGGCATGAGTGCCGGAAGCGTCGTCGCCGCCGGCCTGCCGTGCGAACGGCACGCCGGGATCACCGATCGGTGAGGTCACCGCTGTCCTCCGTGGTTCGTTCCAGTCCCGTCGTCGCCGGATTCCGCGGGGAGAAGCCTTACTCCTCAGCGGCGTCGGCACGGGTACCAGACGTTGCAGAGCCAGGGTAGGACTCTCACCGCGGTCCGAGCCAGCTGTGTGACAGGTGTCACCCGGCATGACGGTCCTCCACCGGTGTCGCGCGGCGGCCTCGCCGGTGTCCGACGCTCGACGTACCCCGCTGTGACCTGGCCCGAACCGGCGTACTCTGAGGCCGTCCGAGGCGTGTCATCGCTCCAACGCCCGACCTCAGGGAGTCCGCAGATGAGCCTGGAAGCGGGTACTCAGTTCGCCGGTTACACGATCATGCGCAAGATCGGTGCCGGTGGCATGGGCGCGGTCTACCTCGCGCAGCACCCCCGGCTCCCGCGCCTCGACGTCATCAAGGTCCTCGCCGAACACGTGTCCAACGACCCGACGTTCCGTGCACGCTTCACCCGCGAAGCCGACCTGGCCGCGCAGCTCGACCACCCGTGCATCGTGAGCGTCTACGACCGCGGTGAGGTCGACGGCCGGCTGTGGATCTCCATGCAGTACGTGGCCGGGACCGATGCGGCGGCTCTCGTCAAGGCGTCCCCCGGAGGTCTCCCCCTCGACGACGTCGCGGCGGTGAGCGATTCGATCGGCGCCGCACTCGACCATGCGCACCGACACGGCCTTCTGCACCGCGACGTGAAACCCGCCAACATCCTCATCAGCGCAACCGAATCCGACTCCGGAGACTCTCAGGAGCGTCGTATTCGACTGGCCGACTTCGGGATCGCCCGCCAGACCGACGGGGGGACCTCGCTGACCTCGGCCAATCTGGTGCTCGGTTCGTTCCCCTATTCATCACCCGAACAACTGTCGGCGGAGACGCTCGACGCCCGCAGCGATGTCTATTCGCTCGCGTGCAGCATCTTCGAATTGCTCACCGGCACTGTGCCGTTCACCGGACGGACGCCGATGATGATGATCCACCATCACCTCACGACCCCGCCACCGGACGTCTCGTCCCTGCGTTCCGGCCTCCCGCCGGCAGTGTCCGAGGCGGTGCGCCACGGGCTCGCCAAGAACCCCGCGGACCGGCCACCCTCGGCGGGCGCCTTCGCCGCCGAGTTCCGGTATGCGGTCGACACCACCGGCTTCTTCCCCGCCCCCGCCGGGCACGTCGGTGCAGGAATCCCGTCCCGCGCCCGGAGGGGAGGGAGCGCTCCGATCCCGCCGCAGACCCAGACGATGCGGAACCGAGGCACCTCGCCTCCGACCGAGGCCGCGATGGTGCGCACCACCGCGGTACCGATCACTCGACCATCGGATCCCGCCCCCGCCGAGACCGGACAGGTGCCCTCGTCCTCCTCACACGGTCACGGGTTCCCTGCGGCGACGGCCTATTCGGAGCTTCCGGGACAGACGGTCCCCGGCCCCGCCCTCGAGTCGACGATGATCCGGGCCTCCGGCGACCTCGTGGTGATCGACCCTCGTCCGACCGGGGCGGAGGCGGCGCGACTCACGACGGCGTCGCTGGCCTGCGGAATCGCGGCGGTGCCGCTCAGCCTCGTCGGCGGTTTCGGCCTTCCGGTGGGCGTCGCGGGCTGGTATCTCGCCGGACGTGGTCGTGCCTCGTCGGCGGCGCGACTGGCACAGACATTGTCCGTTCTGGGGATGCTGCTGAGTCTCGGGTTCCTCGGCTTCGTCATCGGTCGGGCGATCGCCCTGCAATTCTGACGAGCCCGCTCGACGTCCGCGAGGTCACCGCTCGTCGTACGTCGTCGGCTCCGGCCGTCCCTGACGCGACAGCGCACCGAACACAGCGTCGACGATCCACAGCGTCACCACACCGGCGATGATGTCGACGGAATCGTCGAACGGCGACCGGAAACGCGGCGAGAAGGGGTCGAGGACCCTGGTTGCGGGCACACCCAGCAGGTGACCGGTGCCGTCCACTATCGCGTCCACCGGATTCGTGGCCCACCCCGCGTAGGCGTTGACGGCGAGCAATGCGATGACCGGAATCGCGAGCACCCACCAGAACTGTCGGCGACGTGCGACCGACCACGCGACGATCAGCAACACGACCCACGCCGGCATGTGATCGGAACAGAAATTGAGAATCCCGTACTCTCCCGACCTGACCAGGACCGGGATCTGACCGCCCCAGAAACCCAGTGCTCCGATCGCACCGATGGGGACCGCGAACGCCGCGCGGACGACACTCCGTGACCACAACGCGAGCACCAGGACCATGTAGACGGGCATCAACGCGGTGAGCACCCAGATCAGGATCAGGCTCGTCGCGGGCCCGTTGGCGACGTAGTCCGCGTAGTACTCGGGGAAGGGGGTCTCGTTGAGCGGGTCGAAGGTGAACAGCCACAACACCATCGGCCACCAGGCAAGGACCGGCAGGAACAGCGAGGCACTCACCAGCGATCGTTTGACCGACGTGCCGCGATCGGTGTGGCGGACGGGCGCAAGAGCGGCGGCCCGGTCGACCAGACCGGACGTACCGCCTGCCAGAGCACCCCTCATTTCCGCATTCTAGGTCGACCGTCCAACTTCGAGGAACCGAATTCGCACCCATGTCACAGAAGTGATCCGACCGGATGACGAAACTGATACGAATCCCGGAAATCGTCTGCCCACGATCGGGTTCTGACGAGCAGAAATCCGTCGTATCGGCGTCGTCTGGCGTCAGCTGTCGCGGCGCCGGCGGCCCCCGCTCGAACCGGTCTGCTGCCGCAGCTGACTGAGCAGCTCCGAGACCGGGAGGCCGGCCGAATGAGCCGACTCGGAGTCGTCGTCGGCACCGCGTCGGCGTCGACCACCGCCGTACGCCGCGGCCGGGCGTCCGGCACTCCCCTCGTGCCGACCGCCGGCAGCGAGGAACGCGGGAGGTTCGACATCGGAAGCCGCCGACACTTCCTCCGCCGGAGCCGGAGTCGGCTCGCGGGACCCGGCCTCGGGCCCGCTGCTCGCACCGGTCGCCCACTCGTCGGTCGGCGTCTCGTCGGTGTAGGCGCCCGACTCGGCGGCACCGTGCGCGTCGTCGACGACCTCCGCATCGGACACCTCCTCGGCGACGGCGGTCTCGGCTGCCGGGGCCTCGTCGGTGTACGCGGTGTACGGCGCCGAACCGGCGGGATGCTGGTCGACCTCCTCGACGGGGACCTCGGTGGCGATGCGACCGGAGATCGGCTCGTCGGTGACGACCGGTATGACCTCCGTCATCTCGTTCGGATCGACCGACTCGGTGTGCCGGCCGTCGTCGGCAGTCGGCGCGGTGGCCGCGAAGTCGCGGGCGGCGAGCAGACCGTCGTCGTCGTAGGCCGAGCTGTAGGGCGGGACGCCGCCGAAGGAACCCGCGTGGGTCCCGGACAATCCGGAGGCGAGCTCACGCATCTTCTCACTCGACAGCGCGGCACGCTGATCCGGAAGCGGTTCTCCGAGAAGCATTTCGAGACTCGAACGCAGGGCAAGCACCTGAGCCTTCAGCTCGGAGAGTTCCTCGTTGGACTCGGCGGTGACCTCCTTGCGGATGGTCGTCTCGACGTCGAGCTCGTACTGACGTCGCGCCGCGATCTCACGCTCGAGCTGCAGTTCGTAGACCAGCCGTAGGTCTCGGCTCTTCGCCTCCGCGCTCTCGGCCTGACGCCGGAACTTGGTCACCAGGATGGCGCCGATGACCGCCGCCCACAGCGCCGCGATGACCGCCAGCGAACCGAGAATCGACAGGCGGTCGGTGAAGACCATCAGCACGCTGGCCGCCAGAGCCAGCACGATCAGCAGACCGAGCAGCCACTGCGCCGCCGACCGACTGGAGCGTCGCGAGTCGGCAGAACGGCCGTTCGAGGTCGTCATGATCGTGAACTTACCCGCTGTGAGTACATTCAGAGGCCAAGCGGGTACGGAGTTTCTCATATCGGCGACGTGTTATGTCGCCCATGATCGGTCCACTCGGCGACATCCGCTCCCGACCCACGCCATTCGCACGGAGCCGATGTCACGAATCGCCGACGGCGGGCGGATCGTCGGGAGCCCGGCAGCAGTACTCGAGCCACATCGCCGCGCACACCAACAGCACGCCGCCGATCAAGCCCACGATCGCGCCGGGACGATCGTGGTCGGCGGCCGCCACATCCTGTTGGCCGAGGAGGAAGGCCAGCAGACCGGTCCACACCCCGACGGCGATCGCCCCGAGAATGGCAGATGCCTTGGCCAGGGCCAGCACTCGTGCCGCGGTCAGCGGATGAAGCTGTCCACGGGCACGACCCACGTCGCGGGACTCCACCCGGGACCGCACGACGAACGCGATGACGACCTCGAGCGCGGCGAGCACATACAGCACGATCCCGGCCAGCAGGGGCAGCGGCGGGAAGTCGTTGTAGTTGTACCGCACCAGAATCCACGCGGCGACGGCGGTGACCACGGCGATGACGACGAGGTCGCGGATGCGGGTGGGACCGAGGCCGGTCTCCTCGTCGTCCTTCCCGGGGCGGTGCGGGTCGGGCCGGGTCATGACGTGCCACCCCCGACCGGCCCATCGGTGAGCCGGCGAACGGCACGGACCGCGTCCCGCTCGTCGGGATCGAGCGCATCGATCAGGTCACGCACCGGCCGCTCGCCGTCAGGTGTCCACAACGTGGCCTCCGGTTCGATCTCCAGCCACGGGATGAGCACGAACGCGCGCTCTGCGGCCCGCGGATGCGGAAGTGTCAGGACCGGGTCGTCGTCGACGACGACGCGTCCGGCGTCCGACACCGAGATGACGTCGACATCGAGGGTTCGCGGTCCCCAGCGGACCTCACGGGTTCGGTCCGCGGCCTGCTCCAGACCGGCACCCCGGTCGAGCCATTGCCGCGCGCTCAGCGGGCCGTCGACGATGAGCGTGATGTTGAGGAAGTCGTCCTGTTCGACCCCACCCCAGGGCGGCGTCGCGTACACCGCGGACACCGCGACGAGTTCGTCGGCGAAGCTCTCGACCACCGACCGCAGATGGCCCAGCGAATCACCGACATTGGAGCCGGCCGAGAGCACCGCGCGACTCATCGCATGCCCTTCCGGGAACGGCGGGTCACCACCGCGACGTCGTCGAAGGTCAGCGGGATCGGCGCCGACGGCTTGTGCACGGTGACCTCGCACGCGGAGATGCGCTCGTCGGCCATGATCGTCTCGGCGACCTCCGCACCGACCGTCTCGATGAGATCGCGCGGCTCGCCCCCGACGATCGCGGCGACCTGCTGGGCCAGTGCACCGTAGTCGACGGTCTCGACGAGATCGTCGGTGTCCGCGGCGGCACGCAGATCGAGCCAGAGGGTGACATCGATGAAGAAGTCCTGGCCATCGGCGCGTTCGTGATCGAAGACCCCGTGGTTGCCCCGGACCTTCAGTCCGCGTAGTTCGATCCGGTCAGCCATGCGATCCTCCTGCCGGGAACGTGGTCCGTGAGCCACCCGCACGCCAGGCCTCGGCGACGGTGACGGCGTCGTAGCTGCTCGCCACATCGTGGACGCGGACACCCCAGGCCCCCGCCGCCGCGGTCAGCGCCGAGATCGACGCGGTCGCGACGTCGCGTCCCGCGGGCGGTCGGTCGACGCCGTCGCGACCGAGCAGGGTGCCGAGGAACCGCTTACGGGAGGCGCCGACGAGGACCGGGAAGCCCAGTCCGACGAAAGTCGGCAGCGCATGCAGCAGCGCCCAGTTGTGCTCGGCGGTCTTGGCGAACCCGAGTCCGGGATCGAGGATGAGGCGGTCCGGGTCGACACCCGCCGAGACCGCGGCGTCGACCTGCGCCAGCAGCTCGCCGCTCACCTCGGCGACCACGTCGCGGTATCCGCCGACGTCACCGCTGCGATGGGTGAACCGGCGATCCGAACTCTCGCCCGCGGGCCGCCAGTGCATCAGGACCCATGGCAGCCCGGCGTCGGCGACCACCCGCGCCATGTCGGCGTCGGCGCGTCCGCCCGAGACGTCGTTGATGATCGCGGCGCCGGCCTCGATGGCGGCGGACGCGACGTCGGCCCGCATGGTGTCGACCGAGACCGTGGCGCCGTGCGACGCGAGGGCGGCGATGACCGGGGCGACACGTTGCGCCTCGAGAGCGGGTTCGACGCGCACGGCGCCCGGACGCGTGGATTCGCCGCCGACGTCGATGAGGTCGGCACCCTGCTCGATCAGTTGGAGCCCGTGCGCGACCGCCGCATCGGTGTCGAGATAGCGGCCGCCGTCGGAGAAGGAATCGGCCGTGACGTTCAGGACGCCCATCACCAGCGTGCGGTGGTTCCCACCGCCGACCGGGACCGCGCTTGACGAAGTCATCCGATTTTCCGACGGGGTCATCGGGAGATCAGCCGGACTCACCGGGTGATCAGGTCGAGGGCTTCGCCGCGGGATACCGCACTGGTCTTGAAGATTCCGCGGACGGCCGAGGTCGTGGTGGTCGCTCCGGGCTTGCGAATGCCGCGCATCGCCATGCACAGGTGCTCTGCCTCGATCACCACGATGACGCCGCGGGGCCCGAGCTTGCGCATGACGGCGTCGGCGATCTGACTCGTCAGCCGCTCCTGGACCTGCGGCCTCTTGGCGTACAGGTCGACGAGCCGCGCGAGCTTCGACAGGCCGGTGACCCGGCCGGACTCACCCGGGATGTAGCCGACGTGCGCGACGCCGTGAAAGGACACCAGGTGGTGCTCACAGGTGGAGTACATCGGGATGTCCTTCACCAGCACGAGTTCGTCGTGGTCCTCGTCGAACGTGGTGGCGAGAACGTCGTCGGGATCGGTGTACAGACCCGCGAACATCTCGCGGTACGCGTTGGCCACGCGCGTCGGCGTGCGGATCAGACCTTCACGGTCGGGATCCTCGCCGACGGCCAGCAGCAGCTCTCGGACCGCGGCCTCGGCACGTGCCTGATCGAACTCCGATCGGTGCCCATCCACCACGGCGTCGTGCCCCTTGCTGATCGTCATGCGTCAAACCTTACGAGCTTCGCCCGTTTTCACCCTCACCGGCACTGTCCGGTCGGGTGGTCCCGTTCTCGCCGCGCCGGTCCCAGCCGTTGGTCCCGTTGGAGCCGGGACGCTCGGTCGAGGACTGTTCCGGTGGCCACCCCGGCGCCGACCAGTCCCGCGGGGCACCGTAGTCCGGCCGCGTGCCACCGGTGTACGGGCCACCCGGAGGGGGCGTGGACTGACCCGGGGTCGGGTACTGCGGGTTCGGGTACTGCGGATTCGGATATTGGGGACCCGGGTTCTGCGGACCCGGATACTGGGGATTCGGGTACTGGGGATTCGGGTAGTGGGGGTTCGGGTTCCCCGGCGCCGGCGGAACCGGCCCGCCCTGGGCACCCGGCTCCGGATAGAGCGGCGGGTAGTTCGGCACCTGACCGGGCGCCTGCGCACCACCGGGATAACCTGCACCCACGGGCTCGGGGACCTTCGCCTCCTCCGGCGGAGGCCACGGCTCGCCGCGCTCGATGGCGAGCTCGCCCGGCGTCTTCACCGGCGGCTTGTCGCTCGGGGTCCGCTCACCGAAGTCGTTGAAGGCGGTGATCCGCGGACGCTTGACGACATCGGAGAAGATCTTCTCCAGATCCTTGCGGGTCAGCGTTTCCTTCTCGAGCAGCTCGGTGGCGAGCACGTCGAGGGTGTCGCGGTACTCGGTGAGGATGGCCCACGCCTCGGTGTGCGCCGCCTCGATGAGACGGCGGACCTCGTCGTCGATCTCGCTGGCGATCTCGGCCGAGTAGGCCGACTGCGCTCCCATCGAACGACCCAAGAACGGATCGCCCTGGTCCTGGCCGTACCGCACGGCGCCCAGCTTCGCGCTCATGCCGTACTCGGTGACCATCGCCCGTGCGATCTTGGTGGCCTGGTCGATGTCCGACGACGCGCCGGTGGTCGGCTCGTGGAAGACGAGTTCCTCGGCGGCACGACCACCCATCGCCATCACCAGGCGGGCGATCATCTCCGACCGCGTCATCAGGTCCTTGTCCTGCTCGGGGACAGCCAGGGCGTGGCCGCCGGTGCGGCCTCGCGCGAGGATCGTGACCTTGTAGATCGGGTCGAGGTCGGGCATCGCCCATGCCGCCAGGGTGTGGCCGCCCTCGTGGTACGCCACCACCTTGCGCTCGTGTTCGCTGATGATCCGGCCCTTACGACGCGGCCCGCCGATCACGCGGTCAACGGCTTCCTCGAGCGCCTCGGCGGTGATCGTCTGCTTGTTCTCACGTGCGGTGAGCAGCGCGGCCTCGTTGACGACGTTCGCCAGGTCGGCGCCGGACATGCCCGGCGTTCGCTTGGCGAGACCGTCGAGGTCGGCGTCGGAATCGATCGGCTTGCCCTTGGCGTGGACCCTGAGGATCGCGCGACGCCCGGCCATGTCGGGGTTGCCGACCGGGATCTGACGGTCGAAGCGCCCGGGGCGCAGCAGCGCGGGGTCGAGGATGTCGGGCCGGTTGGTCGCCGCGATCAGGATGACGCCGGACCGGTCACCGAAGCCGTCCATCTCCACGAGGAGCTGGTTGAGTGTCTGCTCGCGTTCGTCGTGGCCACCACCGAGGCCTGCACCGCGCTGGCGTCCGACGGCGTCGATCTCGTCGACGAAGATGATGCAGGGACTGTTGTTCTTGGCCTGCTCGAACAGGTCCCGCACACGTGAGGCACCGACACCGACGAACATCTCGACGAAGTCCGAACCGGAGATCGTGAAGAACGGGACACCGGCCTCACCGGCAACCGCGCGCGCCAGCAGGGTCTTGCCGGTTCCGGGCGGGCCGAACAGCAGCACGCCCCTCGGGATCTTCGCGCCCAGCGCCTGATAGCGCGCCGGATTCTGCAGGAAGTCCTTGATCTCGTAGAGCTCCTCGACGGCCTCGTCGGCGCCGGCGACATCGGCGAAGGTCGTCTTCGGCATGTCCTTGCTCAGCTGCTTGGCCTTCGATTTGCCGAAGCCCATGACGCCACCGCGGCCACCGCCCTGCATGCGGCTCATCACGAAGAAGAACAGACCGAACAGCAGGATCATCGGCAGCACGAAGATGAGGATCTGCCAGAGCACCGACTGCTCGTTCACATTGGTGGTGTACTTCGTGCCGGTCTTCTGGACCGCGTCGAAGATCTGGTCACCGGCCTGCGCGGGGTACTTGGTGCTGATCTTGTCCGCGTCGGCGTCGTTGACCTTGATCGGGGAGTTGAGCTCGATGCGCAGCTGCTGCTCGCGGTCGTCGATGCTGATGAACTTGGTGTTCTTCTTGTTCAGCTGCTCCAGCGCGACGGAGGTGTCGACGCCCCGGTACTCGCGGTCGGAGTTGCTCATCACGCTCCAGCCCCACAGGGCGAGCAGGACGAGCGCCAGGATGGCGAGGTTGCGGAAGACTGTCTTACGGTTCATGCCAGTTGGTGGGGGTCCGACCGGCGCGCGGGATCGAGTCCCGGCGCCCACTCCGTTCCCATGTCCTTCCCATCGACGTACACATTGAGGCTACCGGTCAACGATCACGCTGGTGAAACCGTTCCCGCGGCAGATCCACCGCCACGACGCGCGGACGCCGCGTGGGCGCCGACGGGTCAGCTGCTGTAGACCGCGGGCTTGAGGCGCCCGATGTACGGCAGGTCCCGGTACCGCTCGGCGTAGTCCAGTCCGTATCCGACGACGAACTCGTTCGGGATGTCGAAGCCCACGTCGGCGACGCGCACCGGCGACCGCACGGCCTCGGGCTTGCGGAGCAGCGTGCACACCTCGATGCTGCGAGGCGAACGCGTGGCGAGGTTCTTCATCAGCCACGACAGCGTGAGGCCGGAGTCGATGATGTCCTCGACGATCAGCACGTCGCGTCCCTCGATGTCGCGGTCGAGGTCCTTGAGAATTCGCACGACGCCCGACGAGGAGGTCGACGACCCGTAACTCGACACCGCCATGAACTCGAGCTGGGACGGGATCGGCAGGGCACGGGCGAAATCGGTCATGAACATGACCGCACCCTTGAGCACACCGATCAGGACCAGGTCGTCCTCGATCTCGGCGTAACGGGAGGCGACGGACCGGGCGAGTTCGACGGTGCGCTGCCGGATCTGTTCCTCGGTGATCAGAACAGCATCGATGTCAGCGGCATAGGGGTCTGCGGACTGCACCTTCACAGCTTGTCATGTTTCCCGGGTCACATGGACGACGGGTGCGAACTGCGGGCCGACATCGGGCTGACGCGAGTGTCAGTTGTTCACACTAATCGCCGGGCCAGGTCACCGGGTTATCCGATTACAGTGGGATAACGAACAGTAACAGTGGCCACTCCGGAAACATTTCCGAACTATTACGGTGCTCGGTTTGTGAACGTGAAAACAGCCCGTGTGTCACCGCCGGGTAATGCAGGGTAATCCAGCCCCTGCGAATAGGATCGATCCCGGTTGCCCGACATCCACTCGGGGACCTCCCCTCCACGGAAAGATTTCCTTCATGTCAACTGATCGACAGGACGGGGCCTTGTCGCGCACACGCACGCGCACATTGGTCGCCGTTGTCATTTCCCTTGCCACGGTTGCGATCACAGCCCTCGCCGGGACCGCCCAAGCCGCACCGAAGCCGGGCGGCGCACCCACATACGATGCATCGTGGAATGCGTCTTCACTGACTCTCGCACTGCACAATGCATCGGCGAGCACCGAAAACGGGGTTCTGTCGATTCGAAACCTGTCGGGTGCGGAACTGTTCCGTATGCCTCTTACATATCGCAAGGAGTACCTCCAGTTCCCGATCGACGCACATAAGGCCGGAAACCGGGTCACGCTGATTCCGTCGCGCGATGCGGCTCGTTCGGTTCCGGTCAATCCCGTCGAGGTGGAGCAGGTCCGCGGCATCGCCCGGCACCAGGTCGCCGCACCTCAGACCCGTCAGGAGCGGGATGATCAGGCGTTGGTCCGCTTCCAGCAGCAGCTCAATGCAGGGATGACCGTCTCCTCGTTGGTCGGAACTGTCATCGGCGGGATCATCGGAGGGGCTCTCGGGTGCGCGCTCACATCGGTCACCCTCACGCCAATCGCATGCGTCGTCCTTGGGATCCCCATTGGTGCCGCAGCCGGCGGCATCGTTGGCCTCTCCCTGGGCGGCAGCGGCACCCTGATCGGAGCGGCAATCCAGTACTTCCAGACGATCAACTCGCCGTTCAAGGCTCCCAGAAAGTAGGTCGTCGACCTCTCGCCCTGACGGTTCGTCTCACCTCTCGGTGAGGCGGACCGTCAGCGTTTGACCGGTGCGTTCCACGACGGTCCGCACGGCGGGGTCGCCACCGATCGCGACCTGGCCGCCGCCGACACCGGTACCGACGACGAGCCGGTCCACCGCAGCGATCACCCGATGCGTCGGTTCGGTGGCCCCGACCTCGAGCAGCCAGCGTCGGAGCACCCGGGTCCGCACAGCCCTCGGCAGGTCGTGCAGCGGCGCGATCTCCAGACCAGCGGGAGTGCCGGCCCTCTCCCATACCGTCTCCGCCCAGCCGTCGAGGGCGTCGTTGTCGTCCTGCAGACCGTCCGCGGTTCGGACCAGCGCGTCGACGACGCCGCCCCGTAGCACGTCGTCGAGCAACGGGATCACCTCGGACCGCAACCGCACCCGGGTGAACCGCGGGTCGCGGTTGTGTGGGTCGTGGTGCATCGCCAGCCCGAGTTCGGTGCACACGGCCAGCGTCTGCATCCGGCGCACCTGCAGTAGCGGCCGCCCCCATGGCGCCTTCCACGCCCGCATGCCGGCGATCGATCGTGCCCCGGAACCGCGTGCGAGTCCGAGCAGTACGGTCTCGGCCTGGTCGTCGGCGGTGTGCGCGAGAAGTACCGGACGACCTTCCCGGGCGGCGTCGAGCGCCGCGTACCGTGCGTCCCGGGCAGCGGCTTCGAGTCCCCCGCGGGTCCCGACCCTGACCTCGAGCACGCGCGCGTCCGCACCGAGTCCGCGTGCGGTCTCGGCGGCGCGGGCGGCGACGCCGGCGGAACCCTTCTGGAGACCGTGGTCGACGACCAGCGCGGTGACGTCGAGTCCCGCGCCGACGGCCGTCGCCGTCAGGGCGAGCGAGTCCGCGCCGCCGGACAGCCCGACACAGACCGATGGGCGCGGCCCGTCGAGCCAGGTGGTCGCGAATTCCGCGACCACCCGCGTCACAGCACGCGTCGAATCCATGCCTGCGGGGTGTCGATCTCGTCCGGGAGCGGCATCGTGTCGGGTGAGGTCCACACCGTGTTGAACCGGTCCATGCCGACGGTTTCCACCACCTCGTCGACGAAGGCCTTGCCGCGGATGTACTGCGCGATCTTGGCATCCATGCCGATGAGAGCGCGGATGATGCGCTGAACCGGGTTCTGCGGGGCCTTACGGCGCTTGTCGAATGCGGTGCGAATACGGGCGACGGACGGGACGTGCGCCGGGCCGACGGCGTCCATCACGTGATCGGCGTGACCCTCGAGCAGCGTGCCCAGGACCATCATCCGCTGGAAGGCTTCGAACTGCTCGGGGCTCTGCAGCAGCTGCATCGCGCCGATGATGCCCTTCTCACGGGGTTCGGACCCCCTCAGTGCCTTGGTCATCCGCGTGACGATCTCGGTGGTCGACTCACCGGTCTCGGAGGTGAGCACGGCGACGTTGTCCTGCATGTAGTCACGCAGCCACGGATTGGCGGAGAACTGCACGCGGTGGGTCACCTCGTGGAGGCAGACCCACAGCCGGAAGTCGGACGGCACGAC
This sequence comes from Gordonia sp. YY1, assembly GCF_009872315.1. Taxonomy (NCBI): domain Bacteria; kingdom Bacillati; phylum Actinomycetota; class Actinomycetes; order Mycobacteriales; family Gordoniaceae; genus Gordonia; species Gordonia sp. YY1. Next base: position 127,577 of record NZ_WXYI01000006.1, read on the forward strand.
CTTGAGCTGTCGTTCGACGTTGATGATGTTGGGTGTCACGACCATCAGCACGCCGGGTTCACCGGTCTCCGGATCGGGCGTGAACGGGTCGTACTGGCCGAGGATGGCCGTGGAGAGAAAGGCCAGCAGACCCCCGGCCTGGACACCGCCGAACTTGGCGGCGAAGCCGTGCGAACCCACGTCGGTGCCGGCGGCGTCGGCCCCCAGCATCGATCGCATCGAGTCGGAGGCCGCGTCGATCCAGCCCGGCCGGTCGAGGATGCGGGTCGTCGGGATGCGGAGTCCGTCGGCGAGACCGGTGACCTCGCGAACCGGTGCCTCCGCCCGAGTCGCCGCGTCGCCGAGTTCGGCCTGCGCGGCCTCGTAGGTGTAGGCCGTGGTCTTGGGGCCGGGCCGCACGAGCCGTTTCGCGGTCAAGGCGGCGAGCGGCCAGTCGATCTGCGACCCGATGCTCAGGCGAGTGTCCTCACTCACCGGCTCGACCTCGGTCTTGCTGTCGGTTCCAGGCATGCTCATCGGCACCCGCACTCTCTGAGTTGGCCCACCACGGCGTCGAGGGCGGGTCTCGCGTCCGCCGGCGAGGTGCCGCCGGACATCAGGGCGAACGACAGCACGCGACCGTCGATCGTTTGCACTATGCCCGTCAACGAACTGACCCCGGTGAGTGTTCCGGTCTTCGCGCGCACCCATCCGGCACCCGGAGTGGTGGCGATCGGGAAACGGTCGGTGAGTGTGCCGGTGCCGGCGGCGATCGGCAGTCCGTCGAGCATCGGTCGCAGCGCCGGCCGCGAGGGTCCGCTGGCCGCTGTCATCACCGCGTCGAGCAGCGCGGGGGTGGTGCGGTTGGCGTAGGAGATGCCCGACGCGTCGGCCAGCGTGGTGCCCTTCCACTGGTCGGGGAACGTGGTGGAGAGGACCTGCTCGACGGCGTCGACTCCGGCGGCCAGGGTCGCCGGTCCACCGCGATGCACCGCGAGTTCGATCGACAGCGTCTCGGCCAGCACGTTGTCGCTGTGGCGGAGCATGTCGTTGACCCGCGTCACCAGGGGCGCGGACTCGACCTTCGCGATGACGCGGTCGCCCGCGGGTGCGGATGCCTCGGTCACCGGTGCGTCCACACCCAGCGCCGCGGCCAACGCCTCCCCGGCCATGATTCCGGGCGTCGCCGAGCGAGGTGAGTACTCGTCGAGCGGCTCAAGCCGGGCGCCGTCGACCATCAGCGACTCGATCGGGGCGATGTCGCCGCCCTGGATGTCTCGACGGTCCCACGTACGGTCCATCGTCGGACCCGAAAAAGCGCTGAGATCAACCGCGACCGAGGTGACCGGTATCTCGGCCTGTTTGATCTGGTCGGCGAGGTCGGCGATGCGCCCGGGCTCGGTGTAGAAGGTGTCCGCACCGGCCGGCTGCGCCGACAGCGTGGGGTCGCCGGCACCCCTGAGGATCAGCTGTCCGTTGGATCCGGCGACGACGGTGGTGGTCACCCGCGCGTCGTGCGGCATGGCCTCCAGGAAGGCGGCGGCCGAGAGCACCTTGTCGTTCGACGCGGGGATACGCGGACGGTCGGGATTGCGCGACCACAGGATCTCGCCGGTCAGCGAGTCGGAGATCATGCCGCTCAGGACGCCGAGCGCCGGATTCCGCAGCGCAGGGGCGATGGCTCGGGACACCCCGGCCGGCGTCGGTGACGGAGCGGAGGCGACGACCGGGTCGATCCGCGGGTCGACGGAGATCGCGGCGGGCTGCGGCGGGATTCCCGGCGGCAGCTCGGCCTCCTTGTCGAGCCGGAGTGCAACGACCACTGCCGCGGTCGACGCCAGCGCGAGGATCACGACTGCGGCGATCGTCCACCAGAGGAGTTTGCGACTGCGGGGTCTGCCATCGCGACCTGCGGGTCTGGTGGATGCGCCCACGAAGCCTCCGGATCTCTCGAACTGCACACCGACGGTGAGGACGCCACTGGCCGGCGCACCACCCGGCCGAAATGTCGGATGTGAGCAACCCGGACATCCGCCGCCCCCGCGATCTGCGGGGGTACGAAGTCCGAGGTCGTCGGACTAACAGTATCGTTGTTGCGACGCGCGGCCATCTGGGCCGCCCGGCGATCACACCCCCGATCCGCAACTGCCAGGAGGAACAGTGGAATTCGATGTGACCATCGAGATCCCCAAAGGTGGCCGTAACAAGTACGAGGTCGACCACGAGACGGGCAAGGTCTACCTCGACCGCTACCTGTACACCTCGATGGGCTACCCGGCCGACTACGGATACATCGACGGCACCCTCGGCGAGGACGGCGACCCGCTCGACGCGATGGTCCTGCTGCCCGAGTCGGTGTTCCCCGGCATCATCGTGCGCGCCCGCATCGTCGGCATGTACACGATGACCGACGAGGCCGGCGGCGACGACAAGCTGCTGTGCGTGCCCGCGGGTGACGTGCGCTGGGACCACATCAAGGACATCTCCGACGTGTCGGAGTACGAGCTGGGCCCGATCTCGCACTTCTTCGAGCATTACAAGGACCTCGAGCCCGGCAAGGAGGTCCAGCCGGGCGGTTGGGTCGGCCGGGAGGCCGCCGAGAAGGTCGCCAAGGAGGCCATCGCCCGTCTCGCGGAACAGCCCCACGAGGCCAACGAGCCCTCGCGAGGCTGACGCCACCTCACGAGTCGTACACCGACCGCCGACGACACATGCTGTCGTCGGCGGTCGTTGCGTTTCGCTTCGGCGTCGTCAGGCGACGCGGTGACGCACGTCGGCGAAGACCGGCAGCACCTGCTCGCGGATTCGACGGTCGGTGGCCGAACCGTCGATCGGGACCAGGATCACGGCGTCGGCGACCTCGGCGACGTAGATGTCGCGCAGCAGCGTGATCAGACCGTGGGTGGTGCCGACGTAGCGGATGGTCTCCGAGTCGTCGGTGGAGGTGTCGGCGTGCTCGACGGCGGCGCGAGCCGACGCCGCGTGCGGCGCGATGGCCACCTCGACCTCGAGGGCGACCGCGAAATTCGCCTGGTCGTGGGTGCCCGCCCGCAGCAGCGCGCGTGCACGCTGGGCGTCCCGCAGCGTCTGACGACGCACGACGATCGGGAAGGTCAGTGCCACAGAATCACCCGCGACCGCGACCTGGAAGCCCGGACGACCGATGGTGACGGCGGTGGGCGGTGTGGAGAGTTCGATGGTCATGCCGGGTACCCCTCGTCGAGTTCGGGTCGGGTGGTGGTCGTGGTGACGCAGCGCGAAGCGAGTGCGTCGAGCAGGCGGTCGATGTCGTCGGAGGTGGTGCCCGCTCCGAAGCTCGCACGGACGGCACCCTCGGGATGACCGAGCCGCTTGAGCAGCGGGTGGGCACAGAACTTGCCGTCGCGCACGCCGATTCCGTGCTCGTCGCTCAGGTACTCCGCCACGGCCCGCGGCGCGACGCCGTCGACGGTGAACCCGGCGATGCCGACGCGGTCGGTGGAGTCGGTGAAGATCTGCAGCGGCCGCACACCGTCGATGCGCGCCAGCCCGGCGTCGAGCCGTTCGCAGAGCCGGAGTTCGTGGAAACCGATGGCCTCGGGTCCCAGCTCGGCCAGCGCGGTGCACGCCTCGGCGATCGACACCGCACCGAGCACGTTCGGCGAACCGGCTTCGTGACGAGCAGCGCCGGTGTGCCAGGTGGCGCCGGCGGTGTTGCCGCCGCGAGGGAGGTCGACGTCGGCGGTCGCGCCCCCGCCGGCGAGGTAGGGGTCGGCGGCGTCGAACCAGTCGGAACGGCCGATGAGGACCCCGGCGCCGAACGGCGCATACGCCTTGTGGCCGGAGAAGGCCAGGTAATCGATGCCGTGGCTGACGATCGAGATGGGCCGGTGCGCGACGAGCTGCGCCGCGTCGACCAGGATGCGCGCGCCGTGGCGGTGGGCAATGGAGGCCAGCCGGCCGATCGGGAGGACCTCACCGGTGACGTTCGACGCGGCGGTCACCGCGAGCAGCGAGGCCGGCTGCGAGGCGAGTTCGGCGTCGATCGCCACGAGGGTGTCCTCGATCGTGTCGCAGGCGGTGACCACGCGGGCGCGGTTGCGGCCGTTCTTCGGTGCGCACCACGGCAGCAGGTTGGCGTGGTGTTCGATGTCGAGGACCACGACGTCGCCGGGAGTGATGTGGGCGGCGAGATTGATCGCGTCGGTGGTGTTGCGGGTGAAGACGACCGTGTCGTCGACGCGGCCGCGGACGAACTCGCGGACGGTCTCACGCGCGGTCTCGTATCGGCGGGTGGTGATCTGCGACAGGTGGCCCGCACCGCGGTGCACGCTCGCGTACTCGCCGAGGGCTCCGGCGACCTGCGCGGCGACCGACGCCAGCGCCGGCGCGCTCGCTGCGTAGTCGAGATTGGCGTAACCGACGCTGCGCCCGGCGGCGACGGGGACCTGTGCATCCGAGCCGACGACCGGTGCGAGCGCGGGGATGAACGGCCCGCGGTCGGCGAACACCGGTGCATCGCGGACAGGACGGGCGGGTGTGACGGGTGCCGACAGCACAGCAGTCATGACGAGAACTCCTCGAGAATCCACACTTGCCGCGTTCGGGTTCGAACGCAGCCAGGTCGTCACCCGGAGCACCCCACCGTGGAGGAGGGTTGCCGACCAGCGAGCCGGGGCTTGTCACTGGCACTCATGACCTGCGACAAGGTTCGCGGATCCCGCCTGAGGGTGTCAATTTGGAATCACCGTGATTCCGAGTTAGGGCAGGCTTACCTGTACCCTGGCGGTTGTGTCATCGAGTGAGGTCTTCGTGCTGTCGCGTCCCCACGGCACCGTGCGGGGCGAAGGGGTGGTCCGGTCGTTCACCGACGTCGACGAGGCGTCCGCCGCGCTGCGGGCGGGTGAGCTCGGGTCGTTGACCGGGGCGATCCCGTTCGATGTCCGCGACCCCGCGGCGCTGGTGGCTCCCGCGCGGCTCCGCACCGGCGAGGCACCCCTGACCGGGAGTGCGCCGCTGTCGCGCCGAGCGGTGTCGACCGTGAGCCACCCGGACAGGGATGAGCACCGCGAACGCATCGCGCATGCGGTCAAGCGCATCGTCGCCGGCGACGTCGGGAAGGTCGTGCTCGCGCGCAGCGTCGACCTGGTGCTCGACGAGCGGATCCGGCCGGCGGAGTTGCTCGACGCACTCGCCGGCGGCAACGCGGGGCACAACGCCTTCGGCGTCGACCTCGGCGCCGCGACGGGTTCGGGTTCGTGGTTGCTCGGCGCCAGTCCCGAAGCGCTGCTGCGCAAGTCGGGTTCGACCGTGACCTGCCATCCCTACGCGGGTTCGGCACCACGGTCCGCCGACCCGGCCGTCGACCGGGCAACCGCCGACGAGTTGGCCGCGTCGACAAAGGATCTCGCCGAGCACGCGTTCGTCGTCGACCATCTGCGCGAACGCCTGGGGCACCTCTGCGACGAGGTCGACGCACCGTCGACACCACAGCTCGAGTCGACCGGCGAGATGTGGCATCTGGCCACCCCGATCCGCGCGACGCTGCGCGATCCGGCGGTCACCGCACTCGACCTCGCACTACTCCTCGGACCCACACCCGCAGTGTGCGGAACCCCGAGTGACGTTGCCGCGCAGATCATCCGCGAGGTCGAGGGCGATCGTGGCTTCTACGCGGGCACGGTCGGCTGGTGCGACGCCGCCGGCGACGGCGAATGGATGGTCGCCATCCGGTGCGCCGAGCTCGCGGCCGACGGTCGGAGTCTGCGTACATGGGCGGGCGGCGGCATCGTCGAACACTCCGACCCGCAGGCGGAACTCGACGAGACGCAGTTCAAACTACGAACCGTGTTCAACGCGCTCGGTATCCCCCTCGCGGACATCGTGAACTGACCCTCCGGTGAGCACGTCCTCCCGCAAACTCGCCTCTGACCACGAAGGTCGGCGCTAAAGTCGATGAACGTCGGGGCGAAGGGGCAGGGAGGCGTAGCGGGTGACTGCGGAGCGGTCGACAACCCAGACGAGCATTCTGCCGATCATCTTCGCGCTGTCCCTGGCCTTCACGATCACGGCCGTCGATCCCCTGGTGCTGAGCCTGAATCTGCCGCAGGTGAGCCGGGAACTCGACGTCCCGCCTACCGGTGTCGGATTGCTGGGTGGAATGTCGACGCTGGTCATGGCCGCGTCCGTCCTCGGCGCGGGAAATCTCGGTGACTCGATCGGACTCCGACGACTCCTGATGTCGGGACTGGCCGTGGTCGCCGTCGCCGATGTGCTCGCCATGCTCTCGCCCGGGTATGGCTTTCTCCTGGCGATGCGCGTCGTGGCGGGCCTGGGCATGGCGGCGCTGCTCGGGGTATCGCTGGCCCTCCTCAAGACGTCGGTGACCGAAGAGCAGCGACCGAAGGCCATCGGCATCTTCGTCGCCATCGAGATGGTTCTCTGCGGGGTGCTCCCGGCTCTGACGGGCTGGGCCGTGACGGGTCTCGGCTGGCGGCTCGTGTTCCTGGTCGCACCACTGCTTGCCGGGGTCTCGATGCTGCTCACGGCAAGGTTCGTCCCGGAGTCGCCTCGTCAGGAACGCGCGAAGCTGGACGTGATCGGCATCGTCCTGATCGGGGTGGCACTCCTGACCCTCGTCATCGGACTCGCGGCCGCGCAGAACGGTATGCTCCGGCCCCAGACCTGGCTGCCGCTGCTCGTCAGCGTGGTCGGGGCGGTGCTCTTCGTCCGCCACGAACGCCGCACCCCCGAACCGGCGCTGGACCTGTCACTGTTCGGCAACCGGACGTTCACGGTCGCGCTCGCAGCGGCCTTCACACTCAACTTCCTGATCGCGGGACTCAGCATCGTCCTGGGGCAGTACGGCAGCAAGGTGCTCGCGCTGTCACCGCGGACGGTCGGCCTGTTGTTCCTTCCCGGCTCGCTGCTGATCGCCGGCGCGCTGATCATGTCCGGGAGTCTGATGGAGAAGTTCTCGCCGAGACCGGTGATGGTCGCCGGTCTCGCGACCATGGCGGCCGCCGGGCTGCTCATGGCCGGCACGGTCAACCCGACGATGGCGTTGTGGCTGCTCGTGATGGCCGTATGGCTGTACAACCTCGGGTCGATGGTGAGTTCCACACCCGTGTCGGAGACGGTGCTCTCGCATGCGCCGAGTGGGCAGTCCGGAACAGTGGCCTCGGTGCAGACGGCCTTCGGGATGACGGGCTACGCGTTCGGGCCCACCGTGTACCTGCTCCTCCTGAATGCGTTCTTCAATCGGGAATGGCTTGCCGACACCGAACAACGGGGTCTGACGGTGACACAGGGACAAGAGGCCGTGGACGCCGCGCGTAGCGCGGTGGCGCAGAGCCCGGGTGGCGTCGGATACGACCCGAACCTGCTGCAGCAGGTGGGCGGCCTCGACCTCGGAGCGGACTTCTCCGGCGCCGTGCGACTCACCATGCTGACCGTCAGTGTCCTGCCCATCGCGGTTGCGCTCGGCGTGCTCAGGTTCCGTCATGAGCGCCCGGCTCGGGCGGCCTGACGACCGCCGCGACGCCTGACCGGAAGAAGAGCCTCGTGCGAAGGCTCAGCCGAGCGCCCGATCCAGGTCGGCGAGCAGGTCGTCGATGCCCTCGAGCCCGACCGACAGGCGAACCACCGAGTCGCTGAGACCGATCGCGGCACGTCCCTCGGGCCCCATCGCGCGGTGCGTGGTGGTGGCCGGATGGGTGATCAGCGACTTGGAGTCGCCGAGGTTGTTGGAGATGTCCACGACCCGCAGCGCGTTGAGGACCTCGAAGGCGCGCTTCTTGCCGTCGATGCCGTCGTGGTCGTTGAGCTCGAAGGTCACCACGGTGCCGCCGCCGGTCATCTGGCTCTTGGCCAGCTCGTACTGCGGATGCGACTGCAGGAACGGATATTTCACCCAGCGGACCCGTGGGTCGGCTTCCAGGAACTCAGCGATCCGCAGTGCCGAGGCCACCGAGGCGTCGACCCGCAGGCGCATCGTTTCGAGGCCTTTGACCAGCGTCCACGCATTGAACGGGCTCAACGCCGGACCGGTGTGGCGCATCAGCTGCTGGACCGGACCGTCGATGTAGTCCTTGGTGCCGAGGACGGCACCACCCATCACGCGACCCTGGCCGTCGATGTGCTTGGTGCCCGAGTAGACGATGACGTCGGCGCCGAGATCGAGACCGCGCTGCAGCAGCGGGGTGGCGAAGACGTTGTCCAGCACCACCTTCGCGCCCGCGGCATGCGCCAGCTCGGACACCTTGGCGACGTCGACGAGCATCTGCATCGGATTGGACGGGGTCTCGAAGAAGACGGCGTCGGTCGGCTTCGACAGTGCGCGTTCCCACTGTTCGAGGTCTTCACCGTCGACGAACTCGGTCTCCACGCCCCAGCGCGGCAGGATCTCGTTGCACACGACGAAGCAGGAGCCGAACAGGCTGCGGGCCGCCACGAGCCGGTCGCCCGCCTTGAGCAGGGCGCCGAGCGCCACGAACACCGCGGCCATTCCGCTGGCGGTCGCGAAGCAGGCTTCGGCACCTTCGAGCTGACGCAGGCGCTCCTGGAACATGTGGACGGTCGGGTTGCCGTACCGGGAGTAGACGAACCGCTGGTCCTCGCCGGTGAAGGCACGCTCGGCAGCCTCGGCGGAGTCGTAGACGTATCCGCTGGTCAGGTAGAGCGCCTCGGCGGTCTCGTGGAACCCGGATCGCGCGAGGCCGCCGCGCACGGCGATGGTGTCGGGCGAAAGACCCTCCGGCAGTTCACGACCCACGGACAGATCAGCACTCACGATTGCCTCCACGGCAGATTTTCGGCACGCCATCCGGACGCGCCGCGATGGTCGTTCTCGTCGAGGGCACCCTCGAACCCGTCGACCACGTTGTAGGCCTTGCCGATTCCGTCGGCGGTCGCCGCCTCGGCCGCACCGATCGATCGGTGCCCCGAACGGCAGAGGAAGATGACCTCGTGGTCATCGGTCACCCCGGCTCTGCGCAGCTGCTCGACGAACTGCTCGTTGCGCCGACCCTCGGGGAACGTCGTCCACTCGGCGAAGATCGTCCGCTTCCCCAGCACCTCGAGGTCGGGAACACCGACGAACGACCACTCGGCCTGCGTCCGACAGTCGACGAGAACCGCGTCGGGATTGTTCTCGAGCTTCGCCCACGCTTCCCGCGGGGTCAGGTCGCCGGCATAGGTCATGAGGAGCACACCTTCCATTCGCCGTTCTCGCGCACCACGGTCGTCTCCACGACCTGCTTGTCTTCGGACTTGTTCTTATAGTGCCAATGGACCTTCGCGGTCGCCCGGTCACCGTCGACCACCAGGTCGGTGATCTCGGGGATCTCGATGCGGCCGTTCTGGTCCAGCGACGCCTGGTTCTCCGCGACGAACTGCGCCTCGGCGGGGAAACCGGGCTTGTCCAGGTCGGCATCGCACGTGTTCGCGCGGTACTCGGCGTAGTCGGGGCCGTTCTTGGCCGTGTAGAGGTCGTTGATGGCGTACTGGACCAGCGCGTCGTCGCTGACGCGTTCCTCGGGCGGCCGGGAGATGTTGGAGAGCACGATCCCGAGCACGACGAGCGCGACGACACCCGCGGCGACGAAGAACGGCCACGCGTTCTTCCAGTTCGGTGGTGCCTCGTCGACGACGGCGGCGTCCACGTCGGCGTCCGACGATCCGGCCTCACCGGACGCAGGCTTCTTCGAGGACGCGGCGCCCCGGGAGGTGTTCCGGGATGCGGCGCCCTTACCCGACTGCTTGTCGGGGCCCCCGCCTGCAGCTTTGGCCATGGCGCGAAGTGTATAGACCGGCCGGGTGTGACCTCCGCCCGGCTTCTGCAGGCTCCCGCACGTCCCGTCGCCCGCGGCGAATGCGATGCCCGCGACCGTGTGGCAACCGCCCGGCGCCCGGGAACGCTCCGGCCGCGGGCGTCGTCACGATGACGTCGAGAAGTGAGGATTACCTCACAGGAGATTTTGGCCGGGGACACCGAGCGCCTACCGTAGAAGGGATAGGCCATATCCAAGCGTGTCGACAGTAGGATCAGGGGTTTCGCATCCAGCACCTGCGTCGGGGCGCGCCGAGCAACGGAAGACACCTACTCCATGAGTGACAACAGCCGCCCGCTGCGGGTTGCGATCGTCGGTGCGGGTCCCGCCGGGATCTACGCCGCCGACGCGTTGATGAAGTCCGACACCGCCAAAGACCGCGGTGTCAGCATCGACCTCTACGAGCGTATGCCGGCTCCGTTCGGTCTGATCCGTTACGGCGTCGCGCCTGATCACCCGCGGATCAAGGGCATCATCACCGCGCTGCACAAGGTGCTCGACAAGCCGCAGGTCCGTCTGCTCGGCAACGTCGACTACGGCACCGACATCACGCTGGCCGAGCTGAAGCAGCACTACGACGCGATCATCTTCTCCACCGGCGCCACCGACGACCGTGCGCTCGACATCCCGGGCATCGACCTCGAGGGCAGCTACGGCGCCGCGCAGTTCGTCGCCTGGTACGACGGTCATCCGGACTTCCCGCGCACCTGGCCGCTGGAGCAGGAGAAGGTCGCCGTCATCGGCGTCGGCAACGTCGCCCTCGACGTGGCGCGCGTGCTGGCCAAGACCGGCGACGAGCTGCTGCCGACCGAGATCCCGGCCAATGTCTATGAGGGCCTCAAGGCCAACAAGGCGATCGAGGTGCATGTCTTCGGTCGCCGCGGACCGGCCCAGGCCAAGTTCACGCCGCTCGAGCTCAAGGAACTCGACCACTCGCCGAACATCGAGGTCATCGTCAACCCCGAGGACATCGACTACGACGAGGGCTCGGCCGTCGCCCGTCGTGGTTCGAAGATCACCGACCAGGTCGCGACGATCATCGAGAACTACGCGATCCGGGAACCGAAGCAGGGTGCGATCCACAAGCTGTTCCTGCACTTCTTCGAGAGCCCGGTCGAGATCCTCGGCGAGGACGGCAAGGTCGTGGGCCTGCGCACCGAGCGCACCCAGCTCGACGGCACCGGCAACGTCAAGCCCACCGGCAAGATCACCGACTGGGAGGTCGGCGCGGTGTACCGGGCGGTCGGCTACCTGTCGGACAACCTGCCCGAGATCCCCTTCGACTCGCAGGCGGGAGTCATCCCCAACGAGGCCGGACGTGTGTTCGACGAGGGTGAGCAGCTCACCGGCGTCTACACCACCGGGTGGGTCAAGCGTGGTCCGGTCGGCCTCATCGGCCACACCAAGGGCGACGCCAACGAGACCGTCGACTGCATCCTCAAGGACATGGAGGCCGAGAAGCTGCTCGAGCCCGCCGCCCCCGGCGAGGACGCGATCATCGAGCTGCTCGAGTCGAAGAGCATCCCGTTCACCACGTGGGACGGCTGGTACCGCCTCGACGAGCACGAGCGCGCACTCGGTGCCGCCGAAGGCCGCGAGCGCGTGAAGGTCGTCGAGCGTGAGGACATGCTCGCCGCGTCGGAGCCCCACAAGGTGGCGCGCCCGTCGGCCTGATCGACACCGCCAGACCACACGAGAGGGGCGACCGGTTCTCACCGGTCGCCCCTCGTCGTTCGTTCAGCGGTTCGGCGTCTACCGACCGGGGATCGCGGGAATTCCCTTGACGTCGGTGCCGCCGCCGGACAGCGCCGCCGATGCCGACGAGCCGGCACCGAACCTGTCGAACGGGTTGTCGATGCGCCGCATGTTCCACCAGAAGCCGGCGTTGTCCGTCAGGTTCTCGGCGTAGTCGGAGATCGCGTACCCGGCGATCGACGACGGGAAGCAGCCGAACCAGGTGGTCTTGATGGTGAGGGACTCGTCCTTCTTCAGCTGCGACTTGAACTTGGTCGCGCCGTTGATCTCCTGCAGCGTGACATTGCGGAACTCGCCGTCACGCGCGGTTACCCGCATGAACCGGGTCATGCTCCACGCCTGGTTCCACGGCGTACCCGGTGCTCCGAACTGGCAATAGACCCCACCCGTCATCTGAAGGTTGGGGACGGCCGCCTGGGCGGGCGCAGCACCCACCAGCGTGCCTGCTGCGATGCTCCCCGCAGCCAGCACCCCGACAACGGCACGTTTGAGTGACTTCATCGATCCTCCTGTTTTCACAACCCTGGAAACACTGAACATATCGATTCGAACTCAAAGCAGTGTTACCGAAGACACGGCCTCCGTTCGGGTTCCGCGGGTCTTTCGTTACCCGAACGACATCCACCGCGCCGCACCGTCAGGCCCGTCGAACTGCGTTGGTAAGGTAACCCTTCGTGCGCCGCTCCCTCCGTGTCCTCGGCATTCCGGTGCTGATCGCGGCCCTGGTGGGGCTGGTCATCGCCTCGGTGCTCTTGGGCACCCGCCCGGTCCCGCTCGACGAGGTCTGGACGAGTTTCGCCGCGGGGATCTCCGAGATCTGGTCGGCCCTCGTCGACCTCCGCCTACCGCAGATCACCAGGGACACCGACGTCGACGGCATCGTCTGGGACCTCCGTGTCCCTCGGACCCTGCTCGGGCTGTCCGCCGGCCCGGCCGTGGGCGCGGCCGGCGCCATCACCCAGGGACACACCCGCAACCCCATCGCCGACCCCGGCATGCTCGGCGTCAACGCCGGCGCGGCCTGTGCCGTCGTGGGCGGGATCTACCTGCTCGGGATCACCAGTCCCGTGGCCTTCATGTTCTTCGGATTGCTGGGCGCGATCATCGCCGCGACCGTCGTCTTCGGTCTGTCGGCGCTGAGCGGCTCGAGTCCGCTGACCCTGGTGCTCGCCGGCACCGGTCTCACGGCGATGCTCACCGCGATCACGTCCTCGATCGTGCTCGTCGACACCAACTCGCTCGACCAGTGGCGGTTCTGGAGCGTCGGTTCGACCGCCGGCCGCGGGATCGACGTGTTCTGGGCGAGTCTGCCCTTCATCGCCGTCGGGCTGGTGTTCGCGCTGGCGAGCGGCTTCTTCCTCAACGTGTTGAGCCTGGGCGACGACATGACCAAGGCCCTCGGCTCCCGGGTGGTGCTCATCCGCGCGCTCGGCATCCTGACGATCACCCTGCTGATCGGCGCCGCCACCGCCGCCTGCGGGCCCATCGTGTTCCTCGGTCTGGTCGTGCCGCACATCGCTCGTGCAGTCGTGGGCGCCGACTACCGCTGGATCATCCCGTACTCGGCGCTGTTCGGCGGGATCCTCCTCGTCGGCTGTGACATCCTAGGCCGCGTCGTCGCACGCCCCGGCGAGGTCCAGGTGGGCGTCATGCTGGCGCTGGTCGGCGCCCCGTTCCTGATCGTCATGGTCCGTCGGCAGAGGTTGGCATCCGTATGAACACATCCGACGTGAAGACGCCGACGCCCGGGACACGTGCACGGAGCATCGCGCCGCATCCCGGCGGTTACCGCCTCGCGATCGAGCCGGTCTCGGTCGTCGTGCGTCCGCGCATGCTGATCGTCGCGCTCGTCTCGGCGGCGCTCGCCCTGGTGTTGTTCCTGGCCGGCGTCGGCGTCAGCGACTTCCCGCTCACCCCGATCGACGTCGCGCGAATCCTGCTCGGCGGCGGCACCCGCATCGAGAACGTCGTCGTCTTCGACGTCGCGCTCCCCCGAGCCCTCGTCGGCCTGCTGGTGGGCATCGGCCTCGGGTTCTCCGGGTCCATCACCCAGCTGATCTCCCAGAACCCCCTCGCCACCCCCGACATCCTCGGCATCACCGCAGGAGCGAGTGCGGCAGCGGTCGCGGCCATCGCCTTCTCGACGACGAGCTGGGGCAGCTGGTTCGGCGACCTCGGCGTCCCGGCCTCGGCGATGATCGGTGCGCTCCTGACGTCCGCGGTGATGTACGTGCTGGCCTGGCCCGGCCGCAAGGCCAACAGCGGCATCAACCCGTTCCGCCTCGTGCTGATCGGCGTCGGCATGACGTGGATGCTGCAGGCGCTCACCAACTTCCTGCTCACCCGCGCCGACATCCACGACGTCGGGCGTGCCCAGGTGTGGCTGGTCGGATCGGTCGCCAACGTGGGCTGGTCCAATGTCTGGCCGGTGGTCGGCGGGGTCGCGGTCGGGGTCGTCGTGATCGTGGTGCTGTCCCGGCAGATCGGAATGCTCAGCCTCGGTCCGGATCTGGCGCGCGGCCTGGGCGTCCGGACCGGCGCGGTGTCGACGACGCTGTTGCTGACGGCGGTCCTGGTCAGTGCGCTGTGTGTGTCCGCCGCCGGACCGATCGCCTTCGTCGCACTGCTGGCCCCGCAGATCGCGCTGCGGCTGGCCCGCACCGCGGTACCGACGCCGTCGCTGTCCGGCCTGATCGGCGCCGCGCTCGTGCTCGGCGGAGATCTGTTGTGCCGCACGGTGCTACCCGGCGGGCTGCCCGTCGGAATCGTGACCGCCGCGATCGGCGGACCGTTCCTCATCTACCTGATGATCGCGATGTCCCGGAAGGCGACCGTATGACCATCTCCCCCGCCGACCACACCTCGCAGGCGACGTCCCGCCTGCGCGGCACCGGACTCACCGTCGGCTACGACCAGCGGGTGGTCATCGACGGCCTGGACATCGACGTCCCCGACGGCCAGGTCACGACCATCATCGGCTCCAACGGCTGCGGCAAGTCGACGCTGCTCCGATGCCTCGCGCGCCTGCTGCCGCCGAAGGCCGGCACGGTCTACCTCGACGGCGAGGACATCTCCCACGTCCGGCCGAAACAGGTCGCGCGGACCCTGGCGATCCTGCCCCAGAACCCGGTGGCCCCAGAGGGTCTGACCGTCGCCGATCTCGTCGGCCGGGGCCGGCATCCGCACCAGCGATGGTATCAGCAGGCGACGGCCGCCGACGAGGCCGCGGTGGCCGAGGCGATGGAGATGACCGACACCCTCGAACTCGCCGACCGCACCCTCGACGCGCTCTCCGGCGGTCAGCGTCAGCGGGTCTGGATCGCGCTCACCCTCGCGCAGGGCACCGACCTGATCCTGCTCGACGAGCCGACCACCTACCTCGACCTCGCCCACTCGATCGACGTCCTCGACCTCGTCCGACGCCTCCGCGACGAGCACGGCAAAACCGTGGTCATGGTATTGCACGACCTCAATCTCGCAGCACGCTACAGCGATTCACTCGTCGTCATGAAGAACGGCGCCATCGTCGCCACCGGCGCGCCGGCCGAGGTCATCGACGCGGAGATGCTCGACGAGGCCTTCGGGTTGCGCGCTCATGTCATGACCGACCCGATCTCGGGTGGGCCACTGATCGTGCCGCTCGGAGCGCACACCCGCGCGTTCTAGGACCCCGGGTCCCGTTGTCGTGCGGCATCGTTGGCGAGCATCTGCTCACGCAGCGAGTCGTAGACCGGCGGCGTCCCGGAGAGGTGTGCGACGAGCACGGCCGCCGCGGTCGCGGCGAGCATGGGCACCGCCACGGTGGTCGTCGCACTCATCTCCATCACCACGACCATGCCGGTGAGCGGCGCCCGCACCACCGCGCCGAACAGTGCGGCCATGCCGGCGAGCACCATGGCGTCGCGCAGCGTCGAATCCGATTGCGGGAGCACGGCGTCGAGGCCGGCGGCGAACAGGACGCCCCACAGTGCGCCGAGCGCCAGCATCGGCGCGAACAGGCCGCCCGGGGTTCCCGCGGCATAAGACAGCGGACCGGCGACGAACCGGACCAGGAACAGCGCGGCCACCACCGGGAGCACGACCGAACCGTCGAAGATCTGTTGCGCGAGATTGTCTCCCCCACCGGCCGCATCGGTGTCGACGGCCATCAGGCCGCCGACGATCGCACCGATGACCGCGGCCTTCGCGATCGGCGGGACGCGCGTGATCCCGCGAACCGCGTTGATCGCCCCGAGAACCGTGCGCCCGTAGGCGATTCCGACGAGACCGCTGAGGAGGCCGAACACCACGAAGACCGGCAGCAGGGTGATCGGGGGCGCGGCCACCACGCCGACCCGGAAGTCGGGCCGGTCGCCGAGGATCACGTGTCCGCAGGCCACCGCGGCGGCGACCGCGAGAATGGTCGGTACCACCACTCGAATCCGGAACGAGTGGGTCACCTCCTCGAGCGCGAAGAGCGCACCGCCCACCGGCGCCGTGAACGCAACGGCGAGACCTGCTCCGCTGAGCGAGGTCTGCATGACGCGGACATCGTACTGGTCGAGTCCGGCACGTCGTCCGGTCTCCGATCCGACCGCCGCACCCATGTGCACCGTCGGCCCCTCACGGCCGAGGATCAGACCGGATCCGATCGCGGCGAGACCACCGAAGAATCGCGCCGGGATCACCCGCAGCGGCGCAGGTCCCGCTTCTCCTCGTTCGACGGCCTCCACATGCTGGATTCCGCTGCCCGCCGCGGTCGGTACGAGGTGGGACACGAGCGCGCCGAAGGCCGCGCCGGCTGCTGTCACCGCCACCGGGATGAACCATCCCGGTGCGCCGAGTCCGTCGGCCCACTGCAGGATCTCGAACCGCCACCGGTTGAGATGGTCGAGGCACCACCGGAACGCGCCGCCGAGGACACCGGTCACACACCCGGCGAAGACGGCGAGCACGCACAACCTCACCAGTCCCTGGTTGTCGGCCGTCGGCGAGGTCACACGTGCAAGTTACCGCGCACGCCGCCTTCGACCGGCGCTTCCGAACGGCAGGTTCGTGTCGTCCACCGGTGATTCGGGGTCATCCGGGCTGAATCAGGCGTCCCTGCACCACGAGTGACGCATTCTGCTTCAGGCGCCGGACGCGGATGCTCACCGA
This sequence comes from Gordonia sp. YY1, assembly GCF_009872315.1. Classification (NCBI taxonomy): domain Bacteria; kingdom Bacillati; phylum Actinomycetota; class Actinomycetes; order Mycobacteriales; family Gordoniaceae; genus Gordonia; species Gordonia sp. YY1. The sequence goes on from NZ_WXYI01000006.1 coordinate 144,256, forward strand.
GTAGCCCAGAATTCCGGCCACGGACGCGACCCTGGTGCGCAGGTATCGATAGAAGTCGTCGGTGTCCCGGCAGATCACCGCGACCATGAGGTTGTGTTCACCGCTGATCGCCGCGGCGAACGCCACCTCGTCGTGCGCGGCGAGCGCTGCACCCACCACGTCGATCGCCGACGGCGTCACGGTGAGCCACAGCGTCGCGCTCAGACCGAAACCTAGACGCTCGGGCAGGATCTCGACGTCGTAGTGCAACGCGCCGCTGCGTTCGAGCGTGCTCAGACGGCGCCGGACGCGCCCGACCGTCCAGCCACAGATGCGCGCCAGCTCGCGATGTGGAAGTCGGCCGTCCTGGGTCAGCGCGTCGATGAGGGGTGCGTCGTCGTCGCCGAGGCGCACATTCTCGCGGGGTTCGTCCGGTACGTCCTCACCGCCGGTCCCGGCCTCGTCGTCGCCGGAGAGAGGGCTCGCGGTTGCGCTCGAGATCAGCAGTGTGCGGGCGGACTCCGAGAGCTCACCGCCGAAGCCGGTCCATCTCGACGCGGGGAGTCCGACGTCGAAGGCGTGCAGGACGAGGTCGATACGGACGTCGATGACCGAGGCCCGCGTCGGGAGTGCATTGAGCAGCACGTCCTCGCCGCCCGCACCGATCGGTGCGCGGATGATGCAGATGATCTCGGCGCCTCCGGACACCACGTAGGCGAAGCCGACGTCGCGACGACGCGCGAGCGACGCGGCGAGCGGTTCCATGCGGTCCGGCCGGCACCGCACCCGCGCCACCCATTCGGAATGGCCACGCACCGCCGGCCGCACGATCCCCACGACCCGCATCACCCCGGCACGACGCAGAGCCTGGTAGCGCCTCGCCGCGGTCTGTTCCGAGGTGCCCGCGACCTCGCCGAGTAGGCGGAAAGACGCCCGCGGATACACCTGGAGGGCACGGAGGATTGTGCCGTCGACGTCGTCCATGATGGAGGAATATTACGCGTCGAACCGGTCTCGTTGATGCAATATTCCGTGTACGCCGCGCTGGTTGCGGTTTCCCTGCCGAGCCGCCGGACAATGGATGTCTGCGCCTCTTCGCGCGGCAACCATCGCCTTGTCCTCCCGAGACGACGACCTGTGGTCACGTCCGGCCACCGGGCGCTGCCCACTCCCACCCGAGATCGAAAGCGAGAGTGCGTGACCACCACGTCCACCTCCACCGCCCTGCCCGCTCCGCCGGAGCGCCGGACCGCCACCGTCGTGATGGCCTGCATCGGCGTCTTCGTGGCCTATCTGCCGATCACGAGCGTCGCCGTCAGCCTGCCGGCGATCGGGAACGCGCTCGGCGCCTCGACCGCGCAGTTGTCCTGGGTTCAGGACGCCTTCGTTCTGCCGATGGCGGCGTTCATCCTCACGGCAGGAGTGTTCGGCGACGTCCACGGCCGCCGCAAGGTCTATCTCACCGGTCTCGCACTGTCCGCCCTGGGCGCCGTCGTCGCACTGTCGGCGCAATCGATCCAGCTCGTGTGGGCCGGTCAGGCTCTGGCCGGCACCGGTGCCGCCGCACTGTTGCCGACGACCCTCGCGCTCATCAGCCACGCGGTGCCCGACTTCCGTGAACGCGGCAAGTTCATCGGCATCTGGGCGTCGTCGCTGATGCTGGCGCTGACCGTCGGCCCGCTGATCGCCGGCCCGGTGGCCGAGGGCATGGGCTGGCGCTGGATCTACGTGCTGCCCATCCCGTTTGCCGTCGCCGCGTTCGCGGTGGCACTCGCCGTCCTGCCGGAATCCCGCGCCCCGCACACCCGACGCCTCGACTGGGCCGGTCAGGTGACGGCCGCCGTCGCGGTCACCGCACTGGTCTTCGGCGTGATCGAGGCCGGCGTCAACGGGCTCGCCGATGCCCGTGTGATCGTCGCCCTGGTGATCGCCGTCGTCGCGGGTGCAGCCTTTGTCGCCGTCGAACTCCGCTCGGACAGCCCGATGCTCGACCTCGCGCTCTTTCGCAGTCGCGCGTTCACCGTCACCACCCTGATCGCGATGATCAGCTTCCTGGCTCTGATCGGCTTCATCTTCGTGCTCAGCATGTACTTCGGCATGGTCCAACAGCTCGGCACCGTCGAGGCCGGCTGGCGACTCGCGCTGATGAACGGCGCCTCCATGGTCGTGGGTGCGCTCGCGGGCAAGATGATGCACCGGGTCCAGGCGCGCGTCATGATCGGCGGCGGCCTGGCCATGGTCGCGGTCGCGCAGTTCGCGCTGCTCACGATCGACGCCGACACCACGTTCGTCTCGATCGGCTGGCGCCTGATCGTGCTCGGCCTGGGCATGGGCCTGGTGATGGCCCCGATGACCGCGACCGCGGTCTCCGCGGTGCCCTACCGGCTCGCGGGTATGGCGGCGGCCGGGAACAACGCCTTCCGCCAGGTGGGTGGCGCACTCGGACCGGCCGTTCTCGGCGCATTGCTGACGGCGGGTGCCGTCGACTCGCTCCCGGGCAAGCTCACCGCCGCCGGTATCGGCGACGAGGTGCGTGACAGCGTCGTCGCCGCGGTGGACGGCGAGGGTCTCGGCGCGGTCGCCGGTCTCGACCTCGGCGCCGACACGCCCACGGTCATGAACGCCCTCGGCGACGCGTTCCTCGACGGCATGCACCTGTGCCTGATCTTCTCGGGCATTCTCTCGGCCGCAGCCGCCCTGCTGTGCGTCCTCTCGCTGCGCCCCGGCCGGGACGCCGACCACTAGTCAGGCGAACGCCGCGGCCACATCCGCGGCGCGCCGGAGCTGATCGAGGTCCGAACTCGTCGGGATGAGTTGCACCTCGTCGGTACCGATGTCGGCGAATCGCCGCAGGATGTCCGCGAGTTCGGCCTCGGTACCTGCCCAGCCCGTCGTGGGAGCGATCGCGTCGACGAACTCCGACGGAATCCAGTTCATGTAGTGGTGCAGATGCCGCGTCACCTGTGCACGCGGACCGTCACCGTCGCCGATCGCGAACCAGAACGACGTCGCGAGATGCGGCGCCGGCTTGCCGGCTTCGGCCCACGCGGAGCGTGCGACGTCGAAGAGTGCGTTCTGTTTCTCCGTGTCGAGGTCGAGGGTGACCCCCGCGATGCCGTCGGCCCAGTCGACGGCGCTGCGGATCGTCTTGGGTCCGGTGGTGCCGACATGCAGCGTCGGACCGCCCGTGCGATGGGGCGGCGGACCGACCGGCAGCACCGATTCGGTGAGCTTCTCGCGGGCCCACACCCGCTTCATGGTCGCGGCTCGGTCGGCGAGCTGCCGCATGGTCTGGGTGGACGGGTCCGCGCCGACAGCCCGGTAGTCCTCATGCCGGCCACCGACCCCGAGTGCCACCGTCAGCCGCCCCTCCGACAGCAGGTCGCCGGTGGCCAGTGACTTCGCCAGCATCACCGGGTCGTGGAGCTGCGGCACGACGACGGTCATCACCAGCGGGACCCGCCGGGTCCAGGCGGCTGCCGCGCCCAGGAACGTCAGGCACTCGGGGTTGTCGAACGCGATGCGTTCACCCCAGCACAGGGAGCTGAACGGACCGTCGTCGGTGGTGGTGGCCCACGAATGAAGCGTGCCTGCGTCGAGGTCCGGCTCCATCACGGGCATCGTCATCCCGATGCGCACGGCGCCATTCTGGCATGGACTCCGCGCACCCGGAGACGCTTTCGCAGATGTCGCGTATCGTCGTGCGGTTCGCTACGATGCGCGACATCCGAGGTGGCGCAACGGTTTCCGTTCGATCACTACACCGTTGCGGCCCGACCCACGTTCGCCGACCGCACCGGCGAGTTCCGCAACTCCCGCAACGCCGTTCGGAGACCGCGACGCTTTCCCGTCGCCGGATCGACACCGAAGTGGTCACTCAAACCCTCACGGATCGCGAACCGAAGCTCCGAGGCGGTCTCCGGCGCGTCGTCGGCGGTCGCCTTCAGCAGCGAATTCGGCAGTGCCAGTTTGGCGATCGTCCGGAACGATTGTGCGTACTGGTCCAGGAGCGAACCCGTCGTGTAGGGCAGGTCGTACTTGTCGCACAGTTCCCGCACCCGCACCCCGATCTCCTCGTACCGACTGCTCGGCAGGTCCGGGAAGAGGTGGTGCTCGATCTGATGACTGAGATTACCGCTCATGAATCGCATCAGCGGACCGGCCTTGAAGTTCGCCGACCCCAGCATCTGTCGCAGGTACCAGCGCGGCTGGTCCTCGTTCTCGAACTCCTCGACGGTGAACTTCTCCGCCCCGTCGGGGAAGTGGCCGCAGAAGATGACCATGTACGCCCAGTAGTTGCGGATGATGTTGGCGGTGAAGTTCGCGGTGATCGTCGTCTTCCAGTTGGGTCCCGCCAGGGCCGGGTAGATCAGGTAGTCCTTGGCGGCCTGCTTGCCGACCTTCGTGCCGATCACCCGCAGGTCCTTCGCGGCCTGACGGTAGGTCTTCTCACCGTTGCGGAGTTTCTCCGTTTCCAGATGATGCAGCGCCACACCGTATTCGAAGAAAGTGCCGAGGGTCAGGTTGTAGATCGGGTTGCCCAGGTTCCACCACTCCCAGGGCTGGTCACGGGTGACGCGCAGGATTCCGTAGCCCACATCGTCATCCATCCCGACCACGTTCGTGTACTTGTGGTGGACGAAGTTGTGGGAATGCTTCCACTGCACGCTCGGACAGGTGGTGTCCCACTCCCACGACGACGAGTGGACCTCCGGATCGTTCATCCAGTCCCACTGCCCGTGCATCACGTTGTGCCCGAGTTCCATGTTCTCGATGATCTTGGCCAGCGAGAGCATGGCGGTGCCCGCCGCCCAGGCGATCTTCCTGTTGCTGAACATCAACGCGAGTCTCCCGCCGGCCGCGAGACCGCGCTGGAGGGTGATGGCGCGCCGTATGTAGCGCGCGTCGCGTTCACCGCGGGAGTCCTCGATGTCTCGCCTGATCACGTCGAGTTCGGCACCGAGGGTCTCGATGTCACTGTCGGTGAGGTGGGCGTACTGGTCGATGTCGGTGATGGCCATGAAGCCTCCTACAGATCGAGGGTGCATTCACCGGACACTGCACTGATGCAGGTCTGGATTCGTTCTCCTTCGCGACGTTCTTCGCCGGTGCGCAGGTCACGCACGTACCCACCCGCCAGCGGGACGACGCAGGTCTGGCAGATCCCCATCCGGCACCCGAAGGGCATCTGGATCCCGAGATCCTCACCTGCCTCGAGAAGTGTGGTGGCGCCGTCGACCTCGACCTCCTTGTCGGAGATCGCGAACCGGACGGTACCGCCCTCGCCGCCGTGATCGGTGCGGGCGATGGTGAACCGTTCGATGTGCAACCGTTCGCGCAGGCCGCCGTCCTCGTAGTGCGCCTCCATGGCGTCGAGCAGCGCCACCGGGCCGCAGGCCCAGCATTCCCGCTCACGCCAGTCCGGCGCCCACTCGTCCATCCGTGAGACGTCGAATTTACCCATCTCCCTTGTCAATTGGAGGTTGAGTTCATACTTCTCGGCCTCGTCGGCGAGCTGCTCCATCTCGTCGAGGAAGATCACGTCCTCGCGAGTGGGGGCGGAGTGTATGTGGACGATGTCCGGCGTCTGCCCGTGCGATCTGAGCTGGCGCAGCATCGCGATGACCGGGGTGATCCCGCTGCCCGCGGTGACGAAGAGGATCTTGCCCGGCACCGGCTCCGGTAGGTGAAAATCACCTCGTGGGGATTGCAGCCGGATGATGGTCCCTGGACTCACCCCGTCGACCAGGTGGGAGGACAGGAAACCGTCGGGGTTCGCCTTCACCGTGACCGCGATGGTCTTGGCCTGCTCGGACGACCCGATCGAGGTCAGTGAGTACGAGCGCCAGTGCCACCGGCCGTCGATCTGCAGGCCGATCCCGACGTACTGGCCCGGCTTGTAGTTCTCGGGGAATCCCCAACCCGTGCGGATCGTCACCGTAGCGGTGTCGTCGGTCTCCTTGGTGACGTCGAGGACCTTGCCGCGCAGCTCACGCGCACTCCACAGCGGGTTGATCAGATGCAGGTAGTCATCGGGGAGCAGCGGCGTGGTCGCCCGAGCGACCAGTCCGCGAAGAACATTCACCCCGGGTGCGCGCGCCTCGACTCCTGCCGCCGGGCGCTTGCTCCACTTGAGTAGGCCCACGCGCACTCCTCCCCTCGGACTCGACGTGGCATCGTGCCATCGGCGCACATACCCATCCGAGCGCGAAGGTACACACACGAGTGTGCCGGCGACCGTATGTAGAGGTCACGCGGAAGGGGCGCCGTCACCAGACGAAGGCGCCGCCCGTCCAGATGCTGGTTGCGACGAGCGCGAAGAGGAGTTCGATACCGATCGTCTTGGCCGCCGCCTTGAGAGCCGCGAGCGCGCCCCGCCAGGCCTGCTCGAGGCCTCGGGTCCGCACGAGTTCGGAGACGACCGCGCCCACCACGAATCCGAGCAACAGCCCGATCACCGGCACGACGAAGAATCCGACGATCCCGACGAGTCCGCCGATGACGACGGTCCGGTTCGGGATTCCGTCGGTGCGCAACGACTTTCCCGCGACGAGATACTTGATGACCTCGCCGACCGCGACCACCAGGATCGCCGCGGCGAACACGGACCAGGCCCAGCCGCCCACGACGAGCGCCCAGACGAACAGCGCGCACACGATCAGCAGCGTTCCCGGCAGAATCGGGACGACGATCCCGATCAGACCGATGACGATGACGGCCGCAACGAGCAGCTCACCCCAGAGCGGCACCTGTCCGTCGCCCGGTCACTCGCCGGCGACGGGCGACCCGGGGGCCGCCCCGTCGGCGGAATCCCCGGTCTTCACCAGGGACGTCATGACCGGAGACTGCCCCGGGGATGCCGAGCGTGGCGGACCGGCCGGACGGGGCGCCCCGGGGGGAGCAATCGGACGCTGGCCACCGGGGCCGCCGAGAGGACGAGGCGCCGGACGCGGTCCGGGTGGCGGAACGGGACGGCCGGGCGGGGGGACGGGGCGGCCGGGCGGCGGACCGATCGGCCCGGGCGGAGGTCCCGCGGCTCCCGGCGGCGCTGCCGAGGGTCCCGGCGGAGGTGCCGAGTGTCCGGGCGGAGGTCCCGGACGACGCGGCGGCGCGGGCGGAGGCGGCGGCAGGACCGTCGCCTTCCGGACGGCGGCCCGACCGGGGACCGGCGAGACGAGCGACGCCGCGCGCACGGCGCGCTCACGGGCGGCCGGGACGTCGTCGGCGGTCGCCGTGACCACGCCCATACGCCGGCGATGGAAGCTCTCGGGCTTGCCGAACAAGCGGATGTCGGTCTCGGGCACCGCAAGTGCCGCCGCGACGTTCTCGAATCCGATGGCGGGCTCGTCGAGTTGCCCGTAGATGACCGCCGAGGCGCCGGGCGACGCCAGCGTGACGTCGACGGGCAGGCCGAGGATCGCGCGGGCGTGCATCTCGAACTCCGACAACCGCTGGGTCGCCATGGTGACGAGACCGGTGTCGTGTGGACGTGGACTGACCTCGGAGAAGTAGACGTCGTCCCCCTTGACGAACAGCTCGACTCCGAAAACGCCACGGCCGGCGAGCTTTCCGTCGCCCAGAGCGGTGGCGATGCGCGCCGCGATCGATGTCGCCGAGGCGTGCGCGTCCGGACTCATCTCATGCGGCTGCCAGCTCTCCACGTAGTCGCCGTTGATCTGGCGGTGACCGATCGGCGCGCAGAAGTGCGAGGTGAGGACGCCGGTCCGGGGATCGATGGCCCGAACTGTGAGAAGTGTGATCTCGTAGTCGAATTCGATGAATCCCTCGACGATGACCCGGCTGCCCTGCACGCGGCCGGCGGTGTTCGCGGTCTCCCACGCCGACGCGACGTCGTCGGGTCCGCGCAGCACCGACTGCCCCTTGCCGGAGGAGGACATCACCGGCTTCACGACGCACGGGAATCCGATCTGCCGGGCGGCGACCGTCAGTTCCTCGAGGGTGTCGGCGAAGAGGTACGGCGACGTCGGCAGGCCCAGCTCCTCGTCGGCGAGGCGGCGGATGCCTTCGCGGTTCATCGTCGCGACCACGGCACTCGCGGTCGGGATGACCTCTGCAATGCCACGTTCGGCGACGTCGACGAGCGCCGCGGTGGCGATGGCCTCGATCTCCGGCACCACGTAGGCGGGCCGGTGCTTGTCGATCACGGCGAGCAGCGCGTCCGGGTCGGTCATGTCGATGACCTCGGCATGATGGGCGACCTGCTGGCCGGGCGCGTTGGCGTACCGGTCCACGGCAACGACCTCGACGCCGAGACGCTGGAACGCGATCACGACCTCTTTGCCGAGTTCGCCCGCACCGAGCACCATCACCTTGGTCGCCGTCGGACTCAGCGGCGTGCCGATAACGTCCGGCGGACCGATCGTCGGCGCCGGCTGATCCGCGCTGGTCGCGCTCTCGCTGTTCGACGTCATTCCCAAATCCTACTTGTCGTCAGTACATCTTCTTCCACGGTGACACCTGGTCGGGCGGTGTCGTGGTGCGGCTCTCAGCCGATGACCTCGTGCACGTAACACCACCGCCAGCTCTCGCCGGGTTCGGCGGACCGCATGACCGGATGGCCGGTCTCGTGGAAGTGTGCGGTCGCGTGCCGCCGCGGACTGGAGTCGCAGCAGCCGATGTACCCGCACCGCAGACACATTCGCAGATGCGCCCAGTGGTCCTCGCCGATCGCCACACATCCCTCGCAGCAGAGCTTTTCACCCGAAGCAGGCTCCGGCACCGGGATCGACCCGTCCGCGACCGCGGCGAGCTCGGGGCAGCGCGCCGACGGGTTCGACGAGTCGTCGGCGTCGGATGCCGGCCCCGACCGATGGCCGCCGCGGGTCGAGGACCGGCGAAAGATCTGCATGTTCACCATTATCAACGGCGCATCCGGCGATTACAGTCGCTCGGATGAGTGCATCGCTTCTGCTCGTCGCGGTCGTCGCGGTGGCGGTTGCTGCACTGTGCCGTCGCTACGGGCTGTCCTCGCCCCTGGTCCTGGTGACCCTCGGCCTGGCGGCCGGCTGGATTCCGAACATGCCGGCACCCGAGCTCGACCCGGAACTCGTGCTCTTCCTGATCCTGCCTCCCCTGCTCTACTCGGCCGCGCAGGAGAGCTCCTATCAGGCGATCCGCGCCAACTGGCGTGCGATCGGGATGCTCGCGGTCGGTCTGCCTCTGGCCACGACCTTCGTGGTCGGGGTCGTCGCCCACCTCACCGTGCCCAACCTCCCGCTCTCCGCGGCCCTCGTCCTCGGCGCCGTCGTCGCCCCGCCGGATGCGGTGTCCGCGCAGGCGATCGGCCGGCGCCTCGGCCTGCCCCGCCGCGTCATGACGCTCCTCGGCGGCGAGAGTCTGCTCAACGACGCCACGGCCCTCACCGCGTTCCGAATCGCGCTGGCCGCCGCGATAGGTGTCACGACCTCGCTGGGTGAGGGTCTTCTGACGTTCGCCGTCGCGGCGCTCGGCGGTCTCGTGGTCGGCCTCGTCGTCGGCATCGCGGTGTCGTGGGTGCGTATCTGGCTGACCGATCCGCCGATGGAGACCGCGATCGGGATGCTGGTCCCGTTCGCCACGTACTTCGTCGCCGAGCAACTGCACTGTTCCGGCGTCATCGGCGTGGTCACGGCAGGGTTGTTCCTCGGTCAGCGCTCGGTGCGCGTCGGCTACGCGACCCGCTTGCAGGACGAGGCGGTCCGCAAGTCGATCGACGTCATCCTGGAGGCCTTCGTCTTCTTCCTCATCGGTCTGCAGATGCCGTTCATCATCGAGGGCGTCGAAGGCGAGTCCTGGGTCCAGGTGGGCATCGACGCCGCAGCGGTCCTCACCGCCACGATCCTGATCCGGTTCATCTGGATCTATCCGGCCGCGTACCTGCCGCGCCTGTTCGTCCGCCGTATCCGCGAACGCGAACCCTTCCCACCCCCGTCCTCGGTGTTCATCGTGTCGTGGGCCGGTATGCGCGGGGTCGTCTCGCTCGCCGCCGCGTTCGGTATCCCGCTGATGACCGAGGCCGACGAGCCGTTCCCGGCACGTGCCGAGATCCTGCTCCTGACGTTCGTCGTCGTGGTCGGCACGCTCCTGATCCAGGGCACCACGCTGCCCTGGGTGGTGCGGGCGCTCGGCGTCACCGGCGACGAACGCGCACAGGACCGTCTCGCCTACGCCGCCGCTCAGGACCGTGCCGCACGCGAGGCCGAGCAGCGACTCGAGGAGATCGCGGCCGGCCTGGCCGACGACGACCCCCGACGCATGCAGGTGGTCCTGATGCACAAGTGGATCACCTCGCAGCGCAACGTGGCATGGGAGGAACTCGGCCGTGGACCGGAGGCGATCGGCGAGAGCCCCACCGCTGCGGGCTCCCGGATACGCACCGAACTCCTGCACCTGCAGCGCAAGGTTTTCATCGAGGAACGCAACGCCGGGCGCATCGACGACGAGGTCCTCCGGGTCGCGCTCCGCCGCCTGGATTTCGCCGAGGGACAGGACGACCGCGACGCGTGACCCCAGGCGTATCGAAGGGTCATCCATCCGACCGATGGCGGGGAGTTCTGCCCATGTCGCAGACGACAATTCTGCTCTAGCTTCGGTTCTCATGAAGACAACCCACATCCGCCTGGCCACCGCCGGCGCCTCCTTCGTCCTGGCCGCCGGCGCTCTGGTCACCGGCACCTCGTCGGCCGCCGCGACCCCGATCGCGCCGTCGTGCGACGCCGGCCAGCACACCGTCACCTCGGTCGTCACCGCGAAGTCGGCCGCAACCATCTGCGAGTGGGGCGACGGCAGCCTCGAATACCGGGGCGTGGCACGCAGCACCGGTAACACCCTGTGCATTCCGGTGGCGGAGGTTCACGAGCAGGAGAACGGCAGCGGCCGTTACTACTTCGTCGCCTACAACAACGGGTACAAGTACTCCGTGTTCGAGGGGCTCGGCCTCAGCATCGTCGGGCCCGACGGCATCCTGATCAGTTCCGAAGACGCCATCTGAGTTCTCACCCGGCCGCCGTCTCCCCCGGCGCCTTCTCCCCCGGCGTCGTGTGCGCGGTCGTCGTCTCCTCCCCGACGGCGGCCGCGTACACGATCGTCTCGGCGGTCCGGCCGCGCAGTGACAGGGTCTCCTGTCGCCGCCAGCGCCGGGCCTCCGCCGGGTCCGCGGCGTCGACCGCACGGCCCGCGGCGAGCGGACTCGCCGGATCCCGCTTGGCGAGTTCGGACAGCCGGGCACTCTCGTTCACCGGGTCGCCGATCACCGTGTACTCGAAACGTTCGATGGCACCGACGTTTCCGGCGACGACCGACCCGTAACTCACCCCCACGCCCGCGGACAGTTCCGGGACCTCGACCGCGAGGTCGGCGACGATGCGTCGCGCAGCCGCGAGCGCCGCACCCGCCGGGTCGTCGAGTTCGATGGGCGCACCGAAGATCGCCAGGACCGCGTCCCCCTCGAACTTGTTGACCAGGCCGTGCTTGTCCTCGACGGCCCGGACGATGACCGCGAAGAACTTGTTGAGGATCTCCACGACCTCGGTCGGACGGCGTTGCGCCGCAAGGGTCGTCGACCCGATCACGTCGACGAACAGCGCGGCGGCCACGCGTTCCGTACCGCCGAGCTCGGGGTCCGACGACAACGCCGCCTCGGCGACCTCGTGTCCCACGTGCCGGCCGAACAGGTCGCGCATTCGTTCCCGTTCCCGCAGACCCGTGACCATCGAGTTGAAGCCCACCTGGAGGTCACCGAGTTCGGTGCCGTCGTAGACCACGAGGTCCGCGTTGTCCAGATCGCCCGCGCGAACGCGGTTCATCCCCGCCCGTACGCTGCGGATCGGCCCGGTGATGCTCATCGATGACAACAGGGTCAGCAGCAGACCGGTGAACAGCGCGGTGAGTCCCAGAACCGTCACCCCGACGAAGAGATCGAGTTTGGACGTCTCGTCGCGCGCGACCCCGAACGCCACGACCAGCAGGATGCCGATGATCGGGATCGCCGAGCCGACCATCCACGACACCACCGCACGGGACTTCACGCCGGTTCGCTTCCGGCGGTGGAATCCGGCCGAGATCAGGTCGGCCACAACGGGACGCAGGGTGAAATCGATGAACAGGTAGGAGATCGCCACCACGACGACACCGCTCAGTCCGACGACGAACAGTGTCTTGGGGATCAGCTGCGGATCGACGATGCCGTACATGATCGTCAGCATCACCGCGGCGCCCGACCAGAGGAGACCCTGCACGAGCGACAGCCGCCACGGCAGTCGCATCGTCCGGCGCGCGTCTCGTTTGGTCGGAACCTCGTCGCGGATGACCCACCGCAGAACATGAACGCCGAGAACCGTTCCCCATCCGATGCCGATCACGAATGCGGCAAGGATGTACACCGGGACCACGATGAAGTTGACCCACCACAGTTCGGCGGTGAAGACGGTCGGCTCCGGGATACCGACCGCGGCGAGCGCGGCAGCAACGATCGCGCCGACCAGGTTCGCCACGACGATCGAGGTGGTCAGCAACGTCTGGATCCGGACCCGCTGCGCGAAACCGCTCTCGTCGGCAGAGCCGAGCAGGATCGACCCGTAGTCGCGGCTCCCCCGTCTCGCAAGCATGCCCAAGCTAATCACGACGACCGCCGTCCTCGCCCGTGTGCGGCCCTCGGATTCGGGACGAGCAGGGGAACTGGGCGCCACGACCTGGGTGAACACCCTAACCTGGACGCATCATCGTCTCCCTCGGCTCGCCGAAAGCAGCGCCATGACCGCATCCGATGTCCCGACCCGCCCCGCGCCGGTCGACATGTCCCGCAACCCGTTCCTGACCGGCGTGTTCGCCCCACAGCGCGACGAGGTGGACGCCACCGACCTGCCGGTCAGCGGTGAGATCCCCGCCGACCTGCGGGGCAGCTACCTGCGCAACGGACCAAACCTGCGCTTCGACCCGATCGGCTCGTACGTCTACCCGATCGACGGCGACGCGATGGTGCACCGCATCGGCTTCGACGGCGGCCGGGCGTCGTATCGCAACCGATTCGTCCGCACCCCGATGGTGCTGGCGGAAGAGGCTGCGGGACATGCCATCTGGTCGGGTATCACCGACGGTTACACTCCGTCGGCAGCCGAGGTCGGGGACCAGCTGGCCGGGACCGTGCGCGAACTCCCCGACATCAACATCGTGCGGCACGGTGGGCGGTTACTGGCGATGGCCGAGGCGGACCGGCCGTATCAGCTCGCACCCGCGGATCTCGCCACCTTGGCCCGCACCGACTGCGACGGCGCGATGTTCGTCGGCAGCACCGCTCACCCCAAGATCGATCCGTCCACCGGTGAACTGGTGTTGTTCAACTACGTCCTCGAGGCGCCCTACCTGACCTGGGCGGTGGTCGGTCCGGACGGGCGGGCAACCCGCGAGCCGACGCCGGTCGACGGCCTCGATGCGCCGATCATGATCCACGACATGGCGTTGACCAGCAGGTACATCGTCTTGTTCGTGTGCCCGCTCGTCTTCGACATCGAGTCCGTGATGAGCGGCGGGTCGTTGTTGTCCTGGCAACCGCAGCGGGGCACGCGCATCGCGTTGATCCCGCGGGACGGCACCGCGGTGCGCTGGGTCGACGCCGACCCGTTCTGGGTCTGGCATTTCGCCAACGCCTTCGACAATCCCGATGGATCGGTGACCGTCGACTATGTGGAATGGACCTATCCGGGCGGCTTCGCCGACCAGCCGACACGAGCGTCGTCGTCGCTGACGCGCGCAGTCATCCGACCCGATGCCGGGATCACCAAGACCGTCCTGAACAGCACCGAGCCGGACATGGAGTTCCCCCGGGTCGACGACCGGATGCTGACGCGGGAGCATCACCGCATCGCCAGCGTCGCCAAGGGACCGAGGGACAGCGGCGACCTCGACAGCCTGTGGTTCCACGACCTCGTCGCCGGGACGGAGAAGGTCTGGACGCCGGGTGCCGCGATCGGCGAACCGATCTACATCCCGGGTGCTGAACGCGACTACTGGGGTGCGATCGGCACGGACCCCACCGATATGACGTCTCGGTTCTACCTGCTCACCGTGGACGCACCCGAGGACGGCCCGATCGCGACTGTGGACTTACCGCTCCGCGTTCCCTCGGGACTTCACGGGGCGTGGCTGGCAGATCCTTCGCCCCACGCCGGTTGAGCCGACACCGAGCAACGCGAGGCGTCGCGTCGAAACCCGATTGCCACACCCACCCACCGACCCAACCAGCACGACACGAGGTTTCGACACGGTGGCTCGCTCCGCTCGCTACCGGCTCAACCAGCAGAAGCCCACGCCGGTTGAGCCGACACCGAGCAACGCGAGGCGTCGCGTCGAAACCCGGTTGCCACACCCACCCACCGACCCAACCAGCACGACACGAGGTTTCGACACGGTGGCTCGCTCCGCTCGCTACCGGCT
>NZ_WXYI01000006.1:158764-229566 GCF_009872315.1 Gordonia sp. YY1
GGTTGAGCCGACACCGAGCAACGCGAGGCGTCGCGTCGAAACCCGGTTGCCACACCCACCCACCGACCCAACCAGCATGGCGCGAGATTTCGACGCGGCGGCTCAGCCAGCAACCCCGACCACCGCTTGACATCGGAGCCCCGAGTAGCCCCGGAGCTTGCGGAGGGGCGTATCGAAGGTCAGACGATGGCGCGACGAACGATCGTCTGGTCGCGGCCCGGTCCGACACCGATGCACGACACGTGCGCACCGGACAGCTCTTCGAGTCGCAGGATGTAGTTCTGCGCGTTCTTGGGCAGATCCTCGAAGGTCTTGCACTGGGAGATGTCCTCCCACCAGCCGGGCATCTCTTCGTAGATGGGTTTGGCGTGGTGGAACCCGGTCTGGGTCATCGGCATGTCCTCGATGCGCTCGCCGTCGACCTCGTAGGCCACACAGATCGGCACGGTGTCGAGGCTCGACAGCACATCGAGCTTGGTGAGGAAGTAGTCGGTGATGCCGTTGACTCGGGTCGCATATCGCGCGATCACCGCATCGAACCAGCCGCAGCGTCGGGCGCGGCCGGTGGTCACGCCCACCTCGCCACCGGTCTTGGCCAGGTAGGCACCGTGCTCGTCGAAGAGTTCGGTCGGGAACGGGCCCGAGCCGACGCGCGTGGTGTACGCCTTCAGGATGCCCAGGACGGTGGTGATCTTGTTGGGGCCGATACCCGCACCGACAGCAGCGCCGCCCGCAGTCGGATTCGACGAGGTCACATACGGATAGGTGCCGTGATCGACGTCGAGCAGCGTGCCCTGCGATCCTTCGAGGAGCACCGTCTCGTCGCGTTCGAGCGCCTGGTTGAGCAGCAGCCGGGTGTCGGCGATCCGGTGCTTGAATCCTTCGGCCTGACCGAGCACCTCGTCGACGACCTGCGCCGGATCGAGAGCCTTGCGGTTGTAGATCTTGACCAGGATCTGGTTCTTCAGTTCGAGCGCGGCCTCGACCTTCTGGGCGAGGATCTTCTCGTCGAGGACGTCGGCGACCCGGACACCCACGCGGGCGATCTTGTCCTGATAGCAGGGACCGATGCCGCGGCCGGTGGTGCCGATCTTCTTGTTGCCGAGGAAGCGCTCGGTGACCTTGTCGATGGCCACGTGATACGGCATCAACAGGTGCGCGTCGGCCGAGATCAGGAGGCCGGAGGTGTCGACATCGCGGTCCTCGAGTCCGCCCAGCTCGGTGAGCAACACACCCGGGTCGACGACGACGCCGTTGCCGATCACGTTCTGCACGCCGGGGGTCAGGATGCCCGACGGGATGAGGTGCAGGGCGAAGGTCTCACCTGACGGGAGTACGACGGTGTGGCCGGCATTGTTGCCGCCCTGATACCGGACAACCCAGTTGATCTGGCCGCCGAGCAGGTCGGTGGCCTTCCCTTTGCCCTCGTCGCCCCACTGGGCGCCGATAAGCACGATCGCGGCCATGATTCAGGTACTCCTTCGTGTGGCGCGCTTGAACTGATCAGAACAAACCTCACCAACACTACTGTGTCGAAGCCCCCGATACCCTATCCGCGTGCCTTTCGCCCTGATCACCCAAGCCGGTCGCGCCGACGACAAGAAGACGATCCGTGCCGCCGTGACCGACGCCCTGTCCGATGCGGCCGTCACCCGCCTCATCGTCGAACCCCGTGTCGCCGAACGGTTCGCACCCACCGTCGCCGAGGAGAACGACACCTTCCTCGGGCAGGTCGTGGCCGCCCTCATGGCCACCGAACGTCTCGACGTGGAAGTCGCATACGTCTCGGCAGAAGGCACCCCGGCGACGCGCCGGTACCGCCTCCCACACGGGCCGGCCGCCCGTCAGCTGGCTGAGAACGGCACCGCGAGCCCGGTGCCGCTCATCCGCGACGACGCCGCGACGGTCATCTTCGGCAGTGCCCGTCATCTCGGCGCCGAGGGCGCCAAACTGCACGGCGAGTCCTACGTCGACAGCGAACGACTCTTCGACGGCGAGGTGCGTTCGGTCCTCATCGAACCCACCCTCGAGGCTCCCGGTCTGCGCGCCCAGGTCGAGCGTTGGCTGCTGCCGGGACGGTGGGTCGCCGGCCGGGCGGTGCAGACGGGCGGCACCAACATCGTGGTGGAACGCGAGGGCGTCGTGAACGAGCGCGTACTGAAGCGGTCGACGTTCTACCGCCACGTCACCGATCTGCTGCTCGTACGCCCCTGACGGGCCGGCTCAGCCGACCGGGACCGGCGTCTGCGTGGGATCTCCGGCGGACTCGGCGACGGCGTCCTTCCCGGTGGTCAGGTGCAGGTCCTCGCGACGGATCAACGAGGAGGCCACGACGCTGATCACCGCGGTCAGCACCAGGTAGCCGGCGGCCGCCCACGGCGACCCGGAGGCCGCACCGATGAGTGCGGTCAGGATCAGCGGGGTCAGCCCGGAGGCGTAGATACCGGAGAACTGGTAGACCACCGACAGACCCGTGTAGCGGACCTGCGTCGGGTACAGACTCGCGAACAACGTGCCCTGGGCACCGTAGAAGAGAGCGTGGACCAGGCCGAACACGATCACCAGGGCGACGGTGAACCAGACGAGGTTCTCGGTGCCGAAGAGCGCGAACACGGGATAGACGGACAGCCCGTAGGCGGTCATACCGGCGAGGTAGACCGGTTTGGCGCCGTACCGGTCGGTGAGGAGCCCGGACACCGGGAGCAGCACGGCCATCACCAGCGAGGCGATGGTCACGGCCACCAGGACCGGAACCTTCTCCATGTCGAGTTCGCTCGTCGCGTACGCGATCGCGAACACGCCCCAGGTGTTGAATGCCGACCCCTCACCCCAGCGGGCGAGCAGTCCGAGCACGGTGTTGCGGGTGTTCGGCGGGAGCACGACCTCGCGGATCGGTGCCGTCGACTTCTGGGCGAGTTCGGCCACCTCGGCGAACGCCGGGGTCTCGTCGACCTTCAGCCTCACCACGAATCCGATGACGACGAGCACGATGCTCACGAGGAAGGCGATTCGCCAGCCGTAGGTCAGGAACGCGTCGTCGTCGAGCGCCACCTGGAGCAGTGCGAACACGCCCGTGCCCAGCGCGAGACCGAGGGCGAGCCCGATCTGCGGGATGCTGCCGAAGAGACCTCTTCTGCCGTTCGGGCTGTGCTCCACCGACAGCAGGACGGCGCCGGCCCACTCCCCGCCCAGCGCGAAACCCTGCACGATGCGCAGCAGCAACAGCAGGATCGGGGCGATCACGCCGACCGACGCGGCCGTGGGCAGCACACCCATCAGCGCGGTGGCGACGCCCATCATGACCATCGTGATCGCGAGGGTGCGTTTGCGTCCGATCCGGTCGCCGATGTGCCCGAAGATCACTCCGCCGATCGGTCGCACGACGAATCCGACCGCGAATGTCGCGAACGACAGCAGCGTCCCGACGAAAGAACTCTGGTCGGGGAAGAACAGCGTGTTGAACACCAGACTCGCGGCGGTCGCGTAGAGGAAGAAGTCGTACCACTCGACCGTCGTGCCGAGGAGACTCGCGGCCACGACCGTACGGAGTCGCTTGCGGCGCTCGGCGTCGGTCTCGTGAACCGTGGGGGAGGCGGAAGTCCGCAGAGATGAGGCCATGACCGGCTCACGGTAGCGGCGAGGCGCCTGGTGTCGACGACTACGAATCAGCGTGAGCGCAAGTCCCCGCCCGGCTTGCATCGGCGGGGTCCGCTGTCGTGGCGGTCAGGACGCGAAATAGTCGTCGAGCGTCACCATGCGCAGCTTCCGGCGGCGGATGATCTCGACCAGCTCGGGATAGACCTTGGTGACGGGGTCGTGGTTCGCGTGGCCGATCACGACGGTCTGCGGCCGGAAGTACTTGCGTGCGCACTGCACGAGGTACCTCTCGGTGATCAGGCCGGAGTCCGAGAGAGAGCCGTACCAGAGCGTCGGCATGGTGTAGCCGAGGTCGGCGGCCACCGCGTCGACCGCCGCGTTGCGGTAGCCGAAGGGTGGTCGGTAGTACGGCGTGCCGTCGACGCCGAAGTTCTTCTTCAGGAACCGCTTCGTCCGTCCGAGTTCGTCGGCGATCCCCTTGGCCGAGAGTTCGGTGAGAGCGGGATGGGTCCAGGTGTGGTTGCCGAGCTGGATCTGCCCGGATTCGACGAGCGGGGCCAGCTCGGCGCGGTGATCGGTCCACCCGTCGAACGATCCGGTCACGAAGAACGTGAACCGCGCACCGGTGTCACGGGCGAACTCCACGTAGGCCCCGATGACCTCGGAGCTGGCGCCGTCGTCGACCGTGAGGGCGATGTGCCTGCCCTTGCCCGGCAGTCGCGTGATCGGCTCGGCGGGCAGCGGGCGACGGGTTCCCACGGCCGGCGGGAGCAGTCTGGCACGGGACAAGGCCGGCGTGGGCGGGCCGGCCGGCGAGGTGGGCAGCGTAAGCGGAGTGCCGGACGGGGTGATCTCGGCGGCCGGGACCGGCGAGGCGCACCCCGTCACGGTGCTCGCGCTCAGGGCCCCCACCGTGCCGGCCGCGAGGACCGCGAGGAAGTCGCGTCGTTCCATGCCGGGAATTTAAGGCATAACCGACATTGTGGGTTCAGCGACGCGGGCTCACCACGTCATCTCGTCACGACATCGTCGCTGATCGTCGTTCGGGTCCACCTGAACGGTGGCGTGTTCGAGTCCGTGACGGGCCAGGACGGCCTGCGCCGCCGGGAGCACCTCGGCGTTCGGGCGGCTGCTGCCGAGATGCACCGTGGCCACGTCCATCCCGGTGGTCAGGGTCCAGACATGCAGGTCGTGGACGTCATCGACGATGGGGATACCGGCGAGGTCGGCACGCAGCGCCTCCACGTCGACGTGCGCGGGCGCCTGCTGATTGAGGATGCGCAGCGCGTCGATGGCGAGCCGGAGTGCCCGCGGCACCACCCACAGGGCGATGAGGACCGCGACCACGATGTCGGCGTAACCCCACCCGGTGGTCAGCGCGACGATGCCGGCGATCAGGACCCCGACGCTGCCGACCGCATCGGCCAGGACCTCGAGGTAGGCGCCGCGGACGGCAATGGACTCCTGCGCATCTGCGCGGAGCAGGAGCATGACGACGAGGTTCACCGCCAGACCCAGCAGTGCCACGACGATCAGCGTGAGGCCGGGAACCTGAGGATCGTTGCCGATGCGCTCGATGGCCTCGAACAGGACGAAGGCCGCGACCCCGATGAGCAGGACCGCGTTGGCGACGGCCGTGAACACCTCGGCGCGATGCCACCCGAAGCTGCGGGTGTCCGTGGTACGGCCGTGCCGGCCCAGGAGCAACGCGATCAGCCCCATGATCAGCGCGACCACGTCGGTGAGCATGTGCCCGGCGTCGGCGATCAGGGCGAGGGAGTTCACCACGATGCCGGTGACGAGTTCCACCACGAAGAACCCGCCGATGAGAGCCACCGCCAGCACCATCGGCCACAGCCGCCGCTCCCCCGCGGCACCGGTCCCGGGGGTGTGGGAATGCGAATGTGAATGACCCATGATGGCGGTCAATATATGCACAAGTTCGCATATGTGGCAACAGCCCACCGTGCCCGGCGGGCGGCCTCAGCTCCGCAGGGTCGCCAGAGCCGACGACCGGCGCAACCCCGCGATCATCAGCAGGTCGACGAGCAACGAGCGGACCTCTGCGAGCAGCGCGGCTTCCGAGAGATGGCTGTTCACGGCCAGGTCGGTGGGCGCCTTGCGCACGATCGAGCGGATGACGCGCGCGGCCTCCACGGGGTCGGGGTCCTCACCGGGGTCGGCCAGCATCATCTCCCGGAGAACCTCGAACGCTCCGCCCACGTCCTCGATGATCTCGATGATCGCCGGCTGGACCCGCTCACCGCGCTGGGTGACGGCCAGGGACCGACGGGCGATGATCCGGAAGTTGCGGACCGCGTTGTCGATCGGGTCCGCGGTTCTCACGAGCCGGTCGAGACGGTCACGCGAACCCCAGTACAGCGGCGAGATCCGGGTGACCTCCCGGCCGCCGGTCATGTCGGTGCGCATGTTGTTGATGGCCGTCTGCGTCCCGCGTGCGGCCTCGAGCGCCGCGGCTATCGTCTCCGCATCCCCGTCGCGCAGACCCGCGGCGACCGACCGCGCCGCGTTTCGGATGGTGAGCAAGACGCCCGCTGCGTCCTCCCGCGCCCGATTGGCCGGGTTGACCGGGAACAACGCAGCCACCACTATCCCGACAACCCCGCCGATCAGCGCGTCGATCGCGCGGTGGAACCCGGCGACACCGCCGGGCGGCAGCAGGGTCGCGACCAGGACGGCCGACGACGCCGCCTGCATGGGGATCAGCAGACCGTCGTCGAGCACGACAGCCAGCGACATGGCCAGGACGACGACGACCATGATCTGCCAGGCGCCCTCACCGACCACCCCGATGAAGAGGTCGCCGACGAGGATGCCGATCGCCACACCGCCGACGAGTTCGACCGATCGACGCCATCGGCGTCCGAGACCGAGTCCCAGCGAGATGACAGCCGCGATGGGTGCGAAGAACGGGTCCGGATGTGCGAAGACGTGGATGGCGATCCACCACGCCACCCCGGCGGCCAGCGCGCACTGGACGATCGGGACGAGAGATATCTTCAGACGCCGAAGGCGTCGTCTGACGGTCCCGGGCAGGGAGTCGTAGACCCGGCGCGGATACGAACCGCTCGCGGCTGCCGGCATTCGACGGGTCGCGGGTCGCTCAGACCAGGCCGAGCTCGGCGGCCGCCCGGGGGTCGCTGTCGTTGAGGAGGTCGAGGCAACGCAGATGCTCGTCCTCCTCGCCGATCAATTCGGCGGCGCGCGCGAGCGCGCCGACGCACCGCAGGAAGCCGCGGTTGGGTTCGTGGCTCCACGGGACGGGACCGAAGCCCTTCCATCCGTGACGGCGCAGCTGGTCGAGGCCGCGGTGGTAGCCGGTCCGGGCGTAGGCGTAGGCCGCGATCACCGCGCCGGTGTCACCCGCCTCACCGGCAGCCGTCGAGGTCTCGAGCGCCGCCTCGGCGAGGTATGCCCACGCAATGGAGGCCGTGGGATGGGCGGCCGCGACCTCGGCGGGGACAGCCCCGTTGAGCAGGTCCGACTCGGCGTCGTCGTCGCCGGTGAGCAGAACCGGTTGCGGGCCGAGGAGATCTCCGAATGACGTCATGTACCCATTCAAGCATCGTGACCGCGGAGGCGACCGTATCGACCGAACGCCCTAGTGCTCGACCGGCCGGCGATTCGCTAGGGTGAATGACGCAATCGGTCCTGTCACCGAGTCACTCGGCGGCCGGACCGAAACCATGCGATGGGCAAGAATGCGGGGTGATCAGTCGATGGCTCGATCAGAGGGGCCGAGAACTGCTGTCACCAAGGCACTCTCGACGCTGCGCCAGGTCCGGGACGAACGTCGCGCGCGGCGGACCGGCCACACACCGGGCACCGACCCGTTGAGTCCTCCCGGGCCGAAGAGGGAGTCCGGCCAGGATTCCGGGTCTCACACGGACATCGCAGACACCACCCCGGATAATGTTCCGACCGGCGAGGACGCCGGGAACCGGAGCACCAGCAGAGAGGGCCACGAGCCAACCGTGGACGATCCCACCCAGAACGACACCGCCGAGAACCAGGCCGACGGAAACAAGGCCGACGGGGCGGCGGCCACCGGCACCGACGCTACTGACGCGCCCCGCCCTGCGAAGGCACCGAAGCCGAAGGGCGGACGCGGGATCGACGGCGCCACCCAGGTGATCAGTCGGGACAATCTCCCGTCACCCGAGGATCTCGAGGATCTGGACACGATCGATCCGCTCGGAGCCGATGATGCGGGCACGAGCGGTGAAGAGACCCCGGCCGCGCCGACGAGCAAGCCCGCCCGTCTGGGTCCGAGCGATTCGAAGACCACCGTGATCCGCCGCGAGGACCTTCCCGACCCGAGCGAACTCGAGGATCTCGACGACATCGACGCGACTGCGGCGCCCGAGACCGAAACCGAAGCCGAAGCCGTCGAAAACCCGGCGAGCGCGTCTGCGGCGGAGGCGGAGGCCACCACAGCGGACGACGACGAGTCCGCCGTGCCGGGCGCAGAGGTGTCGGGCGCAGAGGAGTCTGACCAAGAGAAGCCGGGCACAGAGAAGTCGGCTGAGTCCGGTGCATCGGAGACCCGGGAAGCGGAGGACGCCGACGAGTCTGGCGCCACCGTCGCCGCCGTCGCAGCGGGCTCAGCAGCCGCCGGTGCTGCCGTGTCGAGCACCGACGAGTCCGACGAGGACACCTCCGTCGAGGACGAGACCGGCGAACCCGAAGCGGTGGACGCAGCCGCTGACGGGGAAGCCGAAACCTCCACTGCGGCAACCGAAGACGAGAACACCGAATCCGACGAGGCCGCCACCGAGCCCGCCGGAGACGCTGCCGCCGAGACCGCGGAGCTCACCGAGACCGCCGAACCCACCGAGACGGAGGTCCAGGACGAGGCCGCGTCGGACGAGCCCGTCGAGGTCGAGGCCACCGGAACCGAGGACACCGGAGCCGAGGACACCGCGACCGACGAAGAGGCGCCGTCCGGCGAGGCACCCACCGAGGCGATCGTGCTGCCGCCGACTGCCGAAGACTCTGATGAGTCGAGCGCCGCGTCGGAGGACGTGCCCGAAGACGAGTCCGACTCGGACGCCGCCACGAAGGTCATCCCGGCGGCGGCCGCCGGGGCCGCGGCTGCCGGTGCGACCGCTGCGGGCACGAAGTCGCCGGCGACGGATGAGCGCACCGACACCGTCCCGGAGCCCGCGGTCGCCCCGTCGTCGACCGGCGAGTGGACGACCACGACCCACCAGCCTCAGGTCATCCCCGGCAGCAAGCCGTCGAAGACCACCAAGAAACGCGGCAAGGGTCCGCTGATCGCCGTCGTCGCGCTCCTCGTGGTGATCGTGGCGGCCATCGGCGGCATCTTCGCCTACCAGAACATGACGGCGACCCCGCCGGCCGACGAGGCCGCCGAGGTGGCGCTGGACTACACAACCGCGCTGTACGAGGGCGATCTCGAGACCCTGCGGTCGGTGACGTGTGGCGAGCTGCACGCCTTCTACACGGACTTCGACGACGCCGCCTACCAGAAGACCTACGACGCGCAGAAGGCCCGCAACGAGCTCGTCCAGACGCAGGCGATCAACGCCGTCCGGGTCGTCGAGGGCGGCGACCTGGCAGTGGTCGAGGTCGTCGCGGTGCACACGAGCTCGCCGGAGACACCCGAGACCGTGACGCTGAACCTGCAGCGCGACGGTGATGCCTGGAAGGTGTGTAACCCCACGTGACCGGCGGTCAGGGGTGGGGTCCCCCGTCGACCACATCCCCTCCGCCGCCCCACGCCCCGCGATCGGACCGGCAGGAAGGCCGGCCGGAGTCCGGGGAGCAGTCCTCGGACGTCCCGGCCTACTTCACTCCTCGACGACCCACGCCGCCGCCGGTTTCGGGCGGCCCGTCGCGGCGTATCCGGCCGGCACATCTCGGGGACACCGATGCGCGTTCCCGCACCGGGTCAGGTTCGCGCACCGATCCGGCGGTCGTCGTCGCCGCGCTCGTGATGATCGCACTGGCGGTTGCGGTGATGGTCGGGTTGCTGACCTCCTGACGCCGGTTGCGGCCGCCTCACCTCTCCCCTCGACCCCGGAGAACAGTTCTGCCCGCACCCTTCCGGGTGCGGGCAGAATCGTGTGTCAGACGATCAGGCAGTCAGCGACTTGCCGTTCGACTTGAGGTCGTTGCAGGCCTCGACGACGCGCTCGCTCATGCTCGCCTCGGCCTTCTTGGACCAGCTGCGCGGGTCGTAGACCTTCTTGTTGCCCACGTCGCCGTCGACCTTGAGGACGCCGTCGTAGTTGCCGAACATGTGGCCGGCAACGGGACGGGTGTAGGCGTACTGGGTGTCGGTGTCGACGTTCATCTTCACCACGCCGTAGCTCAGCGCCTCGTCGATCTCGCTCTTCAGCGAGCCCGAGCCGCCGTGGAAGACGAAGTCGAAGGGCTTCGCGCCGTCGGCCAGACCCAGCTTCTTGGCGGCGACCTCCTGCCCGGTGTTCAGCACGTCGGGACGCAGCTTGACGTTGCCCGGCTTGTAGACGCCGTGAACGTTGCCGAAGGTCGCGGCGAGCAGGTAGCGGTTGCCCGAGTCGCTGGCACCGAGGGCCTCGATGGTCTTCTCGAAGTCCTCGGGGGTGGTGAACAGCTTGTCGTTGATCTCGTTCTCGACGCCGTCCTCTTCACCGCCGACCACGCCGATCTCGATCTCCAGGATGATGTTGGCGGCGCCCGCCTTGGCGAGGAGTTCCTTGGCGATCTCGAGGTTCTCGTCGAGCGGCACGGCGCTGCCGTCCCACATGTGCGACTGGAACAGCGGGTTGCGGCCGGCGTCGACGCGCTCCTGCGAGATCTGGAGCAGCGGGCGCACATAGGTGTCCAGCTTGTCCTTGGGGCAGTGGTCGGTGTGCAGGCCGATGAGGACGTCGTACTTGGCGGCGACGACGTGCGCGAACTCGGCCAGTGCGACGGCGCCGGTCACCATGTCCTTGACGCCCTGGCCCGAACCGAACTCGGCACCGCCGGTCGAGAACTGGATGATGCCGTCACTGCCGGCGTCGGCGAAGCCCTTGATCGCGGCGTTGATGGTCGACGACGAGGTGCAGTTGATCGCGGGGAATGCGTAACCACCCTTCTTCGCCTTGTCGAACATCTCGGCGTACTGCTCCGGGGTTGCAATGGGCATCGACGAATCCTCCAGGGTGTTGATGTGCTCTGGTGTTCGGGTTCTCTCGCCGTCGGTTGTTCTCCGTGGCGAGCAGCCGGACTTCCCGCGGCCGGACTTCCCTCAGTATGGCAGGTGCCACAGTTGCGGGTGCGCCCGGATTCGCGCCCGGACCTGCACCGTCCTCGGCTCAGGCGCGGGTGAGCAGCAACGGCGCGGCCATCCGCGCGGACCACCGGCCGCCGGCGAAGGTCAGCCCGAGCAGCCGGCGGTCGTCGAGTGCCCGGAACTCGTCACGGACCCACCGCCACGGCATCGGTCCGTCCTGCCCGTATGAACACACGATGACCGGCCGGCCGTCGAGCCATGAGGGCTCGAGCGTCACCTGCATGGGCATCAGCTCGCGGAGGGAGCCGTCGGCGTCGTCGACCAGGTTGACGGCGTCACCATCGGCGGCGAACCGCTTCCCGCGCCAGCCCCGCATCCCGCCGAGCGCGATCGCCCGCGGCGCCACCGCCTTCAGAGGGGCCGGTCCCACGAAGGTGATGAGGTAGTCGCCGGGGGCGGGCAGCGTGGTCGGGGGCGACGTCTCCGAGAACAGGGTGCGCAGGCGCCCCAGGGACGTGGGCAGGGTGGTGATCACTGTGCTCCGATGCTCGAGGTGTGGTCGGGTGACGAGGTCCGGCGGGCACTGTAGCGGGCGGCGAACCGCTCGGCCATGGCGGTGATGGTCAGGCTGGGGTTGACACCCACGTTCGCCGGGATCGACGAGCCGTCCACCACGTACAGGCCGGGATGGCCGAACACCTGGTGGTCGGTGTCGATCACGCCGTCGGAGGCGTCGGTCCCCATCGCGGCCCCGCCGAGGACGTGTGCGGTGATGGACTTGCCGCCCACGCTCTCCAGCAGCAGGTTGAGCGGCCGGCCGCCCACCGATTCGGCGAATCGCCGGGCCACCTCATTGGCCTGCGGCAGGTAGCTCGGGGCCGGGGCGGCCCCACCGGTTCGAGACCGCAGGACGCGCCGCCACGGCGTGACCGGGGAGCGGTCCATCACCAGGCGGATCTCGTTCTCCACGTTCTGCATCACCGTGAACACGCTCAGGCGCTCGATGAAGTTGCGCGCGGTCATCAGCCGGAGCTGCCGGAACGGGTGGCGGCCGAGCTCCGCCAGCGCCGCGCGCCGTCGCCGGGAAGGGACCTCACCATCGATCAGCGGGCCGAGCTGCAGACGCATGTGCCAACCGCCGACGTACCGGTTCTGGGTGACGTGCGTGGCCTCGTCCGGATAGAACTCGCTGGAGATGGTCGGGCCTCGGGTGAGATCGGCGTTCGGATCGTCGGCGAGAACCGCGGTGATGGCCTCCGAGTTGGTGCGCACCCCGTGACCCAATCGGGGCGAGACGTGCGGCAGCAGCCCCTGCTCGCGGGAGCGGAACAGCAACTCGACCGTGCCCAGCACGCCCGCGGCCAGCACCACCTCGGCCGCGCGCAGGACCTCACCGTCGGCGGTGCGGACCTCGTATCCGCCCTCCGGCATCGCGGCCACGGTCTCGACGCGGGTGTCCGGGCTGATCCGGACTCCCCGGCGCTCGGCGAGCCACAGATAGTTCAGGTCCAGGGTGTTCTTGCTGCCGTACGGGCAGCCGATCAGGCAGGCTCCGCAGAGCCGGCACCCGGTGCGATCCGGGCCTTCGCCGTCGAAGAACGGGTCGGGGACGGTGACGCCCTCCTCACCGGGCGCACCGAACCAGATCGCCATGGGCGTGGGGCCGTATGTCTGTCCTGCGCCCATCTTCTCCGCGGTGGTCTCGAGGTGGCGGTCCATCTCGCCGACGAACCGCGTCGTCTCGCGTCCGAGCATGCGGGCGGCGGTGCGGTAGTGCGCGGTCAGCTGGGCGCGCCATCCGTCGGCCACCTCGGGCCAGGCGGGGTCGGTGAAGAACTCCTCTTTGGGTTCCAGGAGTACGCCGGCCCACACGATGCTGCCGCCTCCCACACCGGCGCCGCCGATGATGCCGACGTGTCGCAGCACCCGCTGCCAGAAGAAGCCCTTCAGCCCCAGCTCCGGCATCCACAGGTACTTGCGCGGGTCGGTGCGGGCGGCGAGGAGATCCTCGGGCGAGTGCCGACGACCCTGTTCGAGCACCAGCACGCGCCGACCCTGCTCGGCCAGCCGCAATGCCGAGACGGCGCCACCGAACCCGCTGCCCACCACGATCACGTCCGCGGTGTCGTCGGGGTCTGCGGAGGGGTGCTGGGAGGGGTCGTTCGACGAACCGGACGTCATGCGAAGAGCTTAGTTCGGACCGGTCGGGATGGCGGGGCGGGACCATCCGGTGAAGTCGTCTCGTGCCGCCGAACCGGTCGCACGCCCCGCTCCCGATCCCGGCGCGATTCGTCGTCGTCGATTTCGCGAGATTCTGCCCAGGTCGCATTCGTGGGTACTCTGGGATCCCGTGATCGACTCAGCACTTGCCACCACGACCACCAACCTGGCTCTTCTGCCGGGATTCCTGGATCCGGTCAACCTGCTCAACTCGTTCGGCACCTGGATGCTGGCGGGTCTGCTGCTGGTGGTATTCATCGAGTCGGGGCTCCTGTTCCCGCTACTCCCGGGCGATTCCCTGCTCTTCACCGCAGGCCTGATCGTCGCGGCGAAGTCGGCGGAGATCGAGCCCTTCGCGCCGCTGTGGGTGCTGCTGGTCACCATCCCGATCGCTGCGTTCCTGGGCGACCAGGTGGGGTATTGGATCGGCAAGAAACTCGGCTACACCTTGTTCACACCGAACGCGAAGGTCCTCAAACAGGCCTACATCGACGAGGCCCACGAGTTCTTCGAGAAGCACGGCCCGGTCACGATCATCCTGGCCCGCTTCGTCCCGATCGTCCGGACCTATGCACCGCTGGTCGCCGGCGCTGCCCGCATGCGGTACGCCGTCTTCCTGACCTACAACATCGTCGGCGCGGTGGCCTGGGGCGTGGGTGTGACACTGCTCGGATACTTCCTCGGGCAGATCGAGTTCATCCGCGACAACGTCGACTACATCTTCATCATCATCGTGCTGGTGTCGGTGCTGCCGATCATCTCGGAGATCGTCAAGCGCATCCTGCGGTCGCGCAAGGGTGTCGTCGAGGAG
Source organism: Gordonia sp. YY1 (assembly GCF_009872315.1). Taxonomy (NCBI): domain Bacteria; kingdom Bacillati; phylum Actinomycetota; class Actinomycetes; order Mycobacteriales; family Gordoniaceae; genus Gordonia; species Gordonia sp. YY1. The sequence continues at coordinate 172,639 of NZ_WXYI01000006.1, forward strand.
GAGCCGCTGGCCCCGTCGAAGGACCCGGCCACCACCCCGCCGGCCGAGTAGGCCCCCACTGCGGAGGCGCGAACCGGTATCGAGGTCCGCTACCAGGCGTCACCGAGGTCGGCGTGCTGGCGTACCCACGCGTGCATCGCGATCCCGGCCGCGACACCCGCATTGATGCTGCGGGTCGATCCGAACTGGGCGATCGACACCGTCATGTCCGCCTGCCGCTGCGCGTCGTCGCTCACGCCCGGACCTTCCTGGCCGAACAGCAGCACACACTCGCGCGGGAGTTCCACGGTCTCCAGTGGCCGTGACCCAGGGGTGTTGTCCACCGCCACCACGGCCAGCCCCTCGCCCCGAGCCCAGTCGATCAGGTCCCCGACCGTGTCGTGGTGCATGAGGTGCTGGTAGCGGTCGGTGACCATCGCACCACGACGGTTCCATCGACGACGCCCGACGATGTGGACCGCCGCGACGGCGAAGGCGTTCGCGGTGCGCACCACAGTGCCGATATTGGCGTCATGGGCGAAGTTCTCGATCGCCACGTGTAGTGGGTGGCGACGCGAGTCGATGTCGGCGACGATCGCCTCGCGCTTCCAGTACCGGTACGCGTCGACGACGTTGCGGGTGTCCCCGTTCGCCAGCAGTTCGGGGTCGAGGCGCTCGTCGTCCGGGATCGGCTCGTCGGGATGTTCGACGGACCACGCGCCTACACCCACCGGCGGTCCGGTGACCCACTCGGTGGGACCGGCGACCCCGGCGTCTGGGTCGAGCGCGTCAGGCAAGGCCGAGATCGCTCAGCCCGAGCAGCGAGCGGTAGGGCACGCCCAGCCCGGTGATGACGGCGTCCGCACCGGTCGCACGGTCGACGACGGTGGCGACACCGACGACGTTGCCGCCGATCTCGCGCACGGCCTCCACCGCGGTCGACGGCGAAGCACCCGTGGTGCTGGTGTCTTCGACGACGAGCACATTGCGGCCGACGATGTCGGGTCCTTCGATCCGACGCTGCATACCGTGGGCCTTGGCGGCCTTGCGCACGACGAAGGCGTCGATGTCGCGGCCGTCGGCGTGCATGATCGAGGTCGCGACCGGGTCGGCGCCGAGCGTCAATCCGCCCACGGCGACGTAATCCCAGTCGGCCGTGAGCTCGCGCATCAGCCGGCCGATCAGCCGAGAGGCCTCGTGATGCAGGGTGGCGCGGCGCAGGTCGACGTAGTAGTCGGCCTCCTTACCGGAGGAGAGCGTCACCTTGCCGTGCACGACGGCGAGTTCGCGGACCAGTTCGGCGAGTCGTGCCCGGCCCGCCGAGTCGACCTGGGGTGGCGTGTCGTCGGAAACCGGGATTGACGAGGACATGCGACTACTCACTCTCGAACTCGCCGGCCGTGGGCCGGTGTGCACTGGATGACGATTACCCTACGGTGTCCGCGACACCGTCAGATCAGCCCTGTCGGATCAGCTGCGGTGACGGTTGGAGCGATCGCCCGTGTCGTCTGGGCGACGCGAATCCTCCGGCTTCCGCGAGCCGGAACCGCGGACGGGCATCGGGGCCATGCCCCGGCCGGTCGTCGTCTGCGCTGCACCTGTCGCCGGCGGTTTGCGGACCGGCGGCGCGCTCGGCCTGGCTGCCGCAGAAGCCTCCGTAGCGGGAGCCGCCGCAGCCTGGCGACGACGCTTGTCGCGCATCGACTCGGTCTTCTCGTCGGCGAGTTCGGCGCGCGTGGGTCCGTGTGGATCGCGAGGGTCCGGCGAGTCCTCGGGTTCGCGCACCGGCGGGAGAACACGCAGCAGGTCGGCGAAACGACGAACCACCTCGAGGCCGGTGTTGAGTGTCGCGGGGTCGTTGGTCAACGGCAGCGAACCGAGCGCCCAGTTGCCCTCGTTCCACAGCACTTCGACGAACGCCGGGGCTTTGTTGGCCAGCGCGACCATCCGCCGGTCGCAGACACGGCGCGCGACGTCGAGGTTGTTGGAGAACATGACTCGCGGCCCCATCGCACCGAGGAGTTCGACGTCCTCCTCGGCCGGAGCCAGCACATCCTCGTGACGCAGGTCCACAACGACGGGCGAGGGCGAGGAGCGGCGGACGGCGATCACGGTCGCGGTCTCGGCGAGATCGAAGACGACGGTCTCCACGCCGCCGTAGCGGCCGTACGCGACGTCGCGGACCTCGACATGATCGGGGACGTTCATCGTCGCCCGGCGAAACACCTTGCGCAGCTTGGTGTCCGTCTCGCGGAACTTGAACTCGTGCTCGTCCCCCCAGACCGCACGCTGGTGTCGCGCGACGCTCGACCGCTGCCGGTCGAGCCACAACAGGACGCCCGCACCCGCGAGTGCCACGGCGGCGATCAGGAAATAGACGGTGGTCATCGCGCTACAGCCTACTATCGGCAGGGCCGCGGCGACGTCATCCGCCCTGTCGAAGTGTGGCCGTTACGTAGCCGCGTTCTTTGTCGACGACGTTGACCAGCGTCTCGGCGAGCGCGGCACCGTCCGCAGAAGCCTCCAGGCCGACATATCTGCGCAGGTTGTCGAGGATCTGTTCGGCCAGCGCCTCGCGCCAGCCGAGGGCATCGCCGCTCATGTGCGCCGAGATCGCGACACCGGGAAGATCCCACAGCTCACTGTCGGCGGGCAACGGTTCGGTGGCGAACACGTCGAGCGAGGCCGCCCCGAGGTGCCCCGCGCGCAACGCCTCGACGAGCGCCGGCTCGTCGACGAGCTCCCCGCGGCCGACGTTGATCAGGTGCGCTCCCGGCTTCATCGCCGCGAGCACTCGAGCGTCGATCATCCCAGCGGTCTGCGAGGTCAGCGGCGCGATGGTGACGACGTTGTCGAAGTCGCCGACGTGATCGGCGAGCTCGGCGGTGGGGATGACCCGACCGAAGTCGGGGTCGGACTCCCGCGCGGTCCGCCCTCCACCGACGACCCGCATCCCCACCGCACGGAGTAGTTGCGCGGTGGCACGACCGATCCCGCCGGTGCCGATCACGAGGACCGAACCCCGAGACGTGCCGACCGTCTCGCGATGCTTCCAGACATGATCGCGCTGCAGGGCCATCGACTCGTGTAAACGCTTGTCGCGCGCGAGGATCGAGGCAAGAACGAATTCCGCGATGGGCCGGTCGAAGACCCCGTGCGCGTTGGTCACCACCACGTCAGAGGCGGTCAACTCGTCGAAGAGCAACGAGTCGACCCCGGCCGCGCAGACGTGCACCCAGCGCAGCGCCGACGTCGCGTCACCCCAGTTGTCGGCGAGCGCGCGAGAGAAGAAGTCCCACAACACCAACACGTCCGCACCGGGTAGGACTTGCGCGAGATCGTCTGCCACGCAATGACGTATCTCGGCGAGGTCGGCGAGTTGGTCGAGGTTCGGCGGCGGCGCGACACCTGGGGCACCGAGGAGCGCGAGGACCGGTCGTCGGGTGCTCATACGGCCACCGTAACCCCGATCCCTCTGCACTCGTCGAGTGGACGACGCACTCCCCGCTCCTTGAGTAGGCACGAGCCGAGACACCAAACTGCCACACCGAGCAACCCCCCGCCGGTTGAGCCGACACCGAGCGAAGCGAGGCGTCGCGCCGAAACTCACACACCGAGCAACCCCACGCCGGTTGAGCCGACACCGAGCGAAGCGAGGCGTCGAAACTTACACACCGAACAACCCCAATGCCGGTTGAGCCGACACCGAGCGAAGCGAGGCGTCGCGTCGAAACTTGCACACCGATCAACCCCAATGCCGGTTGAGCCGACACCGAGCGAAGCGAGGCGACGCGCCGAAACTCACACACCGAGCAACCCCAATGCCGGTTGAGCCGACACCGAGCGAAGCGAGGCGTCGCGTCGAAACCCGCCCGCCACCACACCCCACCGACCGGCTCAAGGTTTCGACGCGGTGGCTCGCTCCGCTCGCTACCGGCTCAACCAACGTGGCGCGAGGTTTCGACGCGGTGGCTCGCTCCGCTCGCTACCGGCTCAACCAGCGTGGCGCGAGGTTTCGACGCGGTGGCTCGCTCCGCTCGCTACCGGCTCAACCTCCAAGCCGGACCTCCGGTTGACAACGGAGCCCTCCCGCTCCTTGAGTAGGCGACGAGCGCAGCGAGGAGCCGTATCGAAAGGACCCCCACCACCGCTGACTGTCACATTGTTGACAATCGTACGATCTCCCGTCACGGTGTACCCATGACTGCCGGCGTTGACTCCCCCACCCGCACCCATCAGACCGCCTCGCTCAGTCCTGCGCTCAAACAGGCGACGCCCGTCGTCGTCGACCATGCCCTGGGGTCCTGGATTCACGGCACCGACGGCCGCGACTACCTCGACTTCACCACGGGCATCGGGGTCACCAGCACCGGTCACTGCCACCCGCATGTGGTCGCGGCCGCACAGGCCCAGTGCGCCAAGGTGATCCACGCCCAGTACACGACCGTTCTGCATCCGCCGCTGCTGGAGCTGACCGAACGTCTCGGTGCGGTCCTCCCGGCGGGCCTGGACTCTGTCTTCTACGCCAACTCCGGTTCGGAAGCTGTCGAAGCCGCGATTCGTCTCGCCCGGATGGCGACCGCCAAGCCGAACATCATCGTCTTCCAGGGCGGATTCCACGGCCGCACGGTGGCCGCGGCGAGCCTGACCACGGCGGGGACGCGATTCTCGGCCGGCTTCTCCCCGTTGATGAGCGGCGTCCACATGGCGCCGTTCCCCTATGCCTTCCGCTACGGCTGGGACACCGACACCGCCGTCGACTTCGCGCTGCGCGAGCTCGACTACCTCCTGCAGTCGCGCGTCGCCCCCAACGACACCGCCGCGTTCCTCATCGAACCCGTCCTCGGCGACGGCGGTTACCTGCCGACTCCGCCTCGCTTCCTCCAAGGGCTGCGCGAACGCGCCGACCGACACGGCATCCTGCTCATCCTCGACGAGGTGCAGGCCGGCTTCGGTCGCACGGGCAGGTTCTGGGGCCACCAGCACGCCGAGGGATTGACTCCCGACATCATCATCACCGCAAAGGGCCTGGCCTCCGGTTTCCCGATCTCGGCGATCGCCGCGCCGACCGAGCTGATGAGCAAGGCGTGGCCGGGCTCGCAGGGCGGTACATACGGCGGCAATGCCGTGGCCGCGGCGGCTGCCATCGCGACCCTCGAGGTCATCGAGGCCGAGGGACTCGTGGAGAACGCCCGCGTGCGCGGCGAGCAGATGCTCGCCGGCCTGCGTGAGGTGTGTGCACGATTCCCGGGCGTCGGCGACGTCCGCGGACTCGGTCTGATGGCGGGCATCGAGTTCATCACCACCGACGCCGCGGGCAACACCGTGCCCGACGCCGCTGCCGCCGTCGCGGTGCAGCAGGCCACCACGGCCCAGGGTCTGTTGACGCTGACCTGCGGACCCTCGGCCAACGTCGTCCGACTCATCCCGGCCCTTGTCGTGACCGCCGACGAGATCGACCTCGGCGTCGCACGGTTCGGCGCAGCGTTGCATGCCGCACTGGGTTAGGCCGGTGGACATCGCGGTCGAACTCACCGACCTCGGCATCGATGCCGACGCGTCGCCTCGACGCTTGGCCGAATACTCCTACGACGCCTCGAATTACCGCATCCCGCCGCTGGCCGTGACGTTCCCGCGGTCCGCGCGTGAGGTCGCCACCATCGTGGCCCGCTGTCACGACCTGGGAGTCCCGGTCGTCGTGCGCGGTGGCGGTACATCGATGGCGGGCAACGCCATCGGCGATGGCGTCGTCATCGACCTGTCCCGTCACCTCGACCGTGTGCTGTCGATCGACGCCGAGACCTCCAGCGCGGTGGCCGGTTCGGGCATCGTGCTGACCACGCTGGCGGCACGTGCCCGTGCAGCGACCGGCGGCCGGCTCACCTTCGCACCCGACCCCTCGTCGGCGTCGCGGGCGACACTCGGCGGCGCGATCGGCAACGACGCCTGCGGTAACCACTCGGTCCGGTACGGACGTACCAGTGACCACGTCATCGAGCTCCACCTCGTCACCGCGGACGGTGTCCTGCTCACCGCGACCCGGGACGGGTTGTACGCCACCGACCCCGGCGACGCCGCCGCGGTCGCCCGCGCAGCCGAGATCAGTGCCTCCCTCGGTGATCTCGCCGCCGCCAATCTGGCGATCCTGCGCACGGAACTCGAGACCATCCCGCGTCAGGTCTCGGGTTACCACCTCGCACGACTGTTGCCGGAGAACGGTTTCGACGTCGCGCGTGCACTCGTCGGCAGCGAGGGGACATGCGCAATCGTGGTGTCGGCCAAGGTGCGGCTCGTTCCGGTCGCGACCTCCCAGCTCCTGCTCTGCGTCGCCTATCACTCCCCGTCGGACGCCGCTCGCGACGTACCCGCGATCCTCCCGTTCTCGCCGTCGGCCATCGAGGGCATCGACCGGAAGATCGTCGCGACGATGGCCGCGCGCCGCGGCCGGGACACCGTCGCCGGACTCCCCGAGGGTTCGGCCTGGTTGTTCATCGACGTCGACTCCGAAAGCGCTGCGGCGCAAGGGGAAGACGACGTCCCCGCGACCGCGAAGCGCCTCCTCGACCACCTGCGTGGGCAGGGCCGGATGATCGGCGCCACCGTCGTCGACGACCCGGTGCGGCGCAGGGCCCTGTGGCGCGTCCGTGAGGACGGCGCCGGACTGTCGTCCCGACTGGCCGACCCCGACGACGAGAGCATCGGCGGGAACTACGAATCCTGGCCCGGCTGGGAGGACGCGGCGGTCGCCCCCGAGCGCCTGGCCGACTACCTCGACGACTTCGCCGAACTGCTCGACCATCACCGCCTGACCGGCGTGATGTACGGCCACTTCGGCGCCGGGTGCATGCACGTGCGCATCACGTTCGACCTGCGCACGCCCGAGGGACGCGCCGTGATGGAGCACTTCTGCACCGCGGCCGCCGAACTGGTTGTCCGTCATGGCGGTTCGCTGTCCGGGGAGCACGGCGACGGACGCGCCCGCTCGGCGTTGCTCCCGATCATGTACTCACCCGCGATGATGGCGGCCTTCGCGCGGTTCAAGTCGATCTGGGACCCGGCCGGGACCCTCAACCCGGGCAGCATCATCGACCCACCGTCGATCACCGCCGACCTCGCTCTCGCCGATGTCCCGCGCCGGGCCTGGCCCACCGCGTTCCACCTCGGCCACGGTTCCCGAAACAAGCCCCCGAAATCCGCCCTCAGCAGCGGCGTCGACGACACCACGTCCTCGACGACTCCCTCAGGGGCGCATCTCCGGGCTGGTTCTACCGACCTGCCGCTCCTGGACCCCTTCGTCCATGCAGTTCAGGGCTGTATCGGCGTCGGCCGGTGCCGGGCCGACACCACCGGTGTCATGTGCCCGAGCTATCGGGCGACCCGCGATGAGAAGGACTCCACGCGGGGTCGTGCCCGTGTCCTGCAGGACATGGTGCGCACCGCGCCGTCGATCGACGACGGATGGCGATCCCCCGAGGTCGCCGAAGCCCTCGAACTGTGCCTGTCCTGCAAGGCATGTTCGACGGACTGCCCGACCGGCGTCGACATGGCGACCTACAAGTCGGAGTTCCTCCACCATCACTACCGTCGCCGCATCCGCCCGCTGTCGCATTACTCGCTGGGCTGGATGCCGGCGTGGCTGGCGGCGGCGGGGATCGCGGCACCACTGGTCAATCGCGCGCTGTCGTCGAAGATCAGCGGTCTCGCCGCACGCGCGGGCGGCATCGATCCGCGCCGGACGATGCCGTCGTTCTCGACCCGCCGCGTCCGTAGGACCCATCTCGACGCACTCGCGCCGGTGTCCCCGACCTCGCAGGTGATCCTGTTCGTCGACTCCTTCACCCGCGCCTTCCGCCCCCAGGTCGCATCGGCGGTCACCGAGGTACTCGGCGCGACGGGTGACCAGGTGGGCTGTTCGGCCGACAACTGCTGCGGGCTCACCTGGATCTCCACCGGCCAGCTGGACAAGGCCCGCCGGACACTTCGACGCACCGCTGCGACTCTCGACGACGGCACCGACCGTCCCATCGTGGTGCCGGAGCCGAGTTGTGCTGCCGCACTGGCCAAGGACCTGCCCGAACTCGTCCCCACCGACAGCGCTCGTCGCGTGGCGGCGCGGGTCCGGAGTTTCGCCGCATACCTCCCGACCCTGCTCGACGCGGGATGGCGACCGCCGGCGCTACCCGACGAGGTCACCCTCCAGACCCACTGCCACGAGTACGCGGTCTTCGGCGCCCGCACCGGCACCGCCGCTCTCGAAGCGCTCGGTGTCACCGTGCACTCCGCCGACGGATGCTGTGGCGTGGCAGGTAACTTCGGTTTCGAGAAGGGACACTACGAGGTCAGCATGGCCGTCGCGGAGAACGGGCTCGCCCCGGCGCTGCGCGACGACCCGCATCGTCCCGTCATCACCGACGGATTCAGTTGCGCGATGGCGGTGGAACACCTCGCCACGGTCGACGACGGACTCGCCGGCGCACGCGAGGTCCGCGGTGTCCACCTCGCCGAACTGCTCACCGCCACATCAGAACCCCGACAGACCACCGAAGAACCGAGGAGAGCCCGACCATGACGGCCATCGCCACCCACCAGGTCCCCGACGCCATCTCGTCCATCCGCACCGACCTGTTCATCGACGGTGAATGGGTTCCGGCCGCCGCGGGCGACCGGTTCGACGTGCTCAACCCGGCGACCGGCGAGGTGCTCGCCCGGGTCGCCGACGCCGACGCCACCGACGCCCGCCGCGCACTCGAGACCGCGGCCGCGCATCAGGCCGAGTGGGCGGCCACCTCACCGCGCCGTCGCAGCGAGATCCTCTACCGCGCATACGAACTCATCATGGACCGGGTCGACGAGATCGCCTCCGTGATGACCGCCGAGATGGGCAAGCCGCTGGCGGAGGCCAAGGGCGAGGTCGCCTACGGCGCCGAGTTCTTCCGGTGGTTCGCCGAGGAGGCCGTCCGGATCGGCGGTGACCACACCACCACCGGCGACGGCGGCCATCGCATCGTGGTGAGCAGGCAGCCGGTCGGTCCGTGCATCCTGATCACACCGTGGAACTTCCCGCTGGCCATGGGGACCCGCAAGATCGGGCCTGCCGTCGCCGCCGGTTGCACGATGGTCCTCAAGCCCGCGGAGCTCACCCCGCTGACCACCCTCCTGCTGGCGGACATCCTCGTCGAGGCGGGTCTGCCCGCCGGCGTGCTCAACGTCGTGACCACCACGAATCCGTCGACGGTGGTCACCGAATGGATGGACAGCGGACTCGCCCGCAAGGTCAGCTTCACCGGATCGACCGAGGTCGGGAAGACGTTGCTGCGGCAGGCCGCCGGGACCGTCATGCGCACCTCGATGGAGCTCGGCGGCAATGCCCCGTTCATCGTGTGCGCCGACGCCGACATCGCCCGTGCCGTCGACGGTCTCATGCTGGCCAAGATGCGCAACACCGGTCAGGCGTGCACCGCGGCAAACCGGGTCTTCGTGCATCGCAGCGTGATCGACGAGTTCACCGAGGCGTTCACGGCGAAGATGGCCGCTCTGAAGGTCGGCGACGGCGCAGCCGAGGGCACGCAGGTCGGGCCCCTCGTCGAGCCGAAGGCCGTTGCGAAGGTCTCCTCGCTCGTCGACGACGCGGTGTCCAAGGGCGCCACGGTCGCGTGCGGTGGGCAGGCCACCGAAGGTCCCGGCTACTTCTACCCGCCCACGGTGCTGACCGGGGTCGGACTCGACGCCGACCTGGTGCGCAACGAGATCTTCGGCCCGGTCGCGGCGATCATCCCGTTCGGCGACGCCGACAATCCCCTCGACCCGGCCGCGGACGACGAGGTGATCTCACTCGCCAACGACACCGCGTGGGGCCTCGTCGCGTACTTCTTCAGCCAGGACGTCGACCGCTGCGCTCGCCTGTCGGTTGCGCTCGAAGCCGGTATGGTCGGGGTGAACACCGGCATCGTGTCGAATCCGGCCGCTCCGTTCGGTGGTGTCAAGGAATCCGGCCTCGGCCGTGAGGGCGGCCGCGTGGGCATCGAGGAGTTCCTCGACATGAAGTACACGGCGACCCCGATCCGTCACTGATCCGGAGATCCATTGCCCGGAACGACCATCCGGCACCCGACCACCGACGTGTGAGCAAGGAGCAGGAAGCCCATGTACCTCGGTACTCAGCTGTTCACCGACAGCGAGTACGAACAGCGCCTGACACGCGTCCGCGAACTCATGGACCGTCAGGGGTTGTCGGCGATCATCGTCACCGATCCGGCCAACATCTTCTATCTGATCGGGTACAACGCGTGGTCGTTCTACACCCCGCAGATGCTGTTCGTCCCGATCGAGGGCGAGATGGTCTTCTACGCCCGGGAGATGGATGCCCGTGGCGCACACCGCACGACGTGGTTGTCGGACGACCAGATCGTCGGGTACCCGGAGAGCTACGTGCACCGGCCGCACGTTCATCCCTTCGACTGGGTGGCGTGGTCGCTCCGGCAACGACACGCCATCGCCCCCGCGTCCCGCGGGGGTTCGGTCGGCCTGGAGATGGATTCGCACTTCTTCTCCCCCAAGGCATATCGGGCGTTGCACAACGCGATCCCGGAGTGGAAGCTCGTCGACAACTTCGAACTCGTCAACTGGGTGCGATCGGTGAAGTCCGAAGCCGAGGTCCAGTTGATGCGGCAGGCCGGGATGGTGTGTTCGGAGGCCATGCGTGCGGCCATCGACACCATCGAGATCGGTGTGCGGCAATGCGATGCGGCCGCGGCGATCTCGCAGGCACAGATCACCGGGACACCGGACTATGGTGGCGACTATCCGGCGATCGTGCCGATGATGCCGACCGGTGCAGCAGCCGACACCCCCCACCTGACCTGGCATCAGGGCACCTTCGTCGAGGACGAAGCGGTGGTCATCGAACTGACCGGCGCGCACAACCGATACCACTGCCCGCTCGCGCGGACCGTGTCGCTGGGTACGCCGCACAAGGAACTCGACTACGTCGCGAAGGCGACCGCCGAAGGCTTGAACAACGTCCTCGAGGCGATCAGGCCGGGAGTGGCGACCCGCGAACTCGCCTCCACCTGGAACTGGACCCTCGCCAAGTACGGCCTCGAGAAGCCCTCACGTCTCGGCTATTCGATCGGCATCGGGTATCCGCCGGACTGGGGTGAGCGCACCATCAGCATCCGCACCGAGGACGAGACCGTCCTCGAGACCAACATGACCTTCCACATCGTCTGCGGAATGTGGATGGACAACTACGGTTTCGAGCTCTCCGAGTCGGTGCGGGTGAGCCCCACCGGCGTCGAGTGCTTCACGTCGTTCCCGCGGGAACTGATCCAGAAATGACCGCCGCCACCTGAAGAACAAGGAACACAGGACAACCCAACCGCTGCCCGACATACGAGAACCGCACGACAACCCAACCGCTGCCCGACATACGAGAACCGCACGACAACCCAACCGCTGCCTGAGGTGCGAGGACCGCACGACAACCCAACCGCTGCCCGACATACGAGAACCGCACGACAACCCAACCGCTGCCTGAGGTGCGAGGAGCGCAAGCGACGAGCCACGAAGGCCTGGTGAGACGAGGTGCATGACATGACCACAACGACCGAAACCGTGAACGACGTGCGTCATTCCGGTCCCACGCTCCCCCTTGCCGGGCGGACGAAGGATCTGGTCGGGTCGATGATCGACTCGTCGACCTCACTGCTGGCCGCACAGTCCCACGACATCGTGCGCTTCGCGATGGGCTCCCCGGCCGACGAGGCCGTTCCCGCCGACGAGTTCCGGCAGATCGCCGGCGAGATCCTGGATCACACGTCGTTCACCTATGGCGCCACCGAGGGCGAGCCCCGGCTGCTCCAACTGCTCGTCGACTACCTCGCGACCACACCCGACCCGTCGACCCACGATCGTCTGGTGATCACCACCGGAGGCATGCAGGGCCTCGACCTGGCCTGCAAGCTCTTCGTCGATCCCGGCGACCTCGTCATCGTCGAATCCCCGACCTACACCAACGGCAGCGCGACCGCCCTCTCCTACGGGGCCCAGCTCCTCGAGGTGCCCGTCGACGACGACGGCATGCAGGTCGATCAGCTCGCAGATCTGGTCGCGCACACCCACAAGACCCCCAAGGCGATCTACACGATCCCCACGTTCCAGAACCCCTCGGGCGTCACGATGTCGGAGGAACGACGCCGCGAACTGCTGCGCCTGGCGCACACCTGGGGTGCGGTGGTCATCGACGACGACCCGTACGGGCTGCTCCGTTTCGCCGGCACCGACATCCCGACCTTCCAGACGCTGAGCCCCGGCGATCCCCTGATCTTCTCGGTCCGGACCTTCTCCAAGATCCTGGCGCCGGGGTGGCGCGTCGGCTGGGTCGACGCCGACCCGTCACTGCGGCAACTGCTCATCAACGGCAAGCAGGCCATGGACACCTGCACCAACGTGCCCAACCAGCACATCGTCGCCGAGTACATCGCGCGCGGCGGTCTCGAGGACCACCTCGCCGGCATTCGCTCGCTGTATCGCGAACGCAAGGACGCCATGCTCGACTCCATCGAGCGTCACCTCGGCGACCGCGTGGTCACCACCGACCCGGAGGGTGGCTTCTTCCTGTGGGTCACGCTGCGCGAGGAGTTCGCCGAGATCGACACCCGCGAGCTGTTCGAGATCGCACTGGCCGACGGCGTCGCGTTCATCCCGGGCCCGGCACTGTCGCCGGGCGGCCGGTTCCGGAACTCGATGCGCCTGTGCTTCGCGTCGAGCACGCCGGAACGGATCGACGAAGGCATTCGACGCCTCACGTCGAGTCTTGAGAAGATGGCCCGGTGAGCGGTGAACACGAACCTGAGCTGAGTCCGGCCGAGCAGTCGCTCGTCGATCTGATCGACGAGGCCGCGATCACCGCGCTCACCACCGCGCTGGTGGAGGCACCGAGTGAGAATCCGGGCGGCACCGAGGCTTTGGCCGTTGAGGTCCTGGAAAAGGCGTGTCGTGCCCTCGGGCTCGCCGTCGACACCCACGAGGTCGCCGTCGGGCGGCCCAACCTGATCGCCACCCTCCCCGGCGGCGACGGACCGGGACTGATGTTCCTCGGCCACTCCGACGTCGTGCCCGCCGGCCCCAACTGGACCGCCGACCCGTATACCGTGCGGACTCGTGACGGACGCCTCGTCGGACGCGGCACCACCGACATGAAGGGCGGGATCGCATCCGTCGTGGCGGCCATGACCGTGCTCTCGCGGGCACGGGAATTCGGCATCGAACTCTCCGGTCCTGTGCGCCTGGTCTGCACGGTCGACGAGGAGGAGCACGGTATCGGCGTGCGTGACTTCGTCGGCCGACCCGCCGATCACGACTTCCTCGGTTGCATCGTCGCCGAGCCGACGGACATGCAGATCGTCCGCGGGTGCCGGGGGGCGTCGTACATCGAGATCGAGGTGACCGGGCGCGCCGCGCACTCCGGCCGGCCGGCCGACGGACGCAATGCCATCGACGCAGCGGCGGCGATCGTCGAGATCATCCGCACCGATCACGACCACCTCGCCGAAACCCTCGACGATCTCCTCGGCTGCGGCACCTGGAATGTCGGCACCATCCACGGCGGCCAGGGCATCTCGGTCGTCGCGCCGACCTGCTCACTCGGCATCGACCGTCGCCTGATGCCCGACGAGGACCCGCTCGCCATCGCCGAAAATCTCCGAAAGACCATCCGGGACAGCAAGATCGACACCGACGGCATCATCGTCGATGTCCGCGTCACCATGGAGATGCCGGGTTTCGCAACCGCCGCCGACCATCCGCTCGTCAGCGCCGCCGTCGGCTCGGTCACCGATGCCGGGGCCGCGACCTCCGTCGGCGGATGGAGCGCCGCCTGCGACGGCGGCTTCGTCAGCCGCGACCTGGGCATCCCGACGATCGTGCTGGGACCGGGCAACATCAACACCGACGCACATCAGCCCGACGAGTCGGTCGCCATCGCAGATCTGGTCACTGCGGCAAAGGCGTACACGCTCGCCGGGCTGAGGTTGCTGGGCTAGGGCCCCCCGCCGGCTGAGCCGGCACCGAGCGCAGCGAGGCACCGACCACCGCCGGCTGAGCCGGCACCGAGCGCAGCGAGGCGCCGCGTCGAAGCCCCCCGATCACCGATCAACCCACCGGCGTCTTCTGCAACTCGTGGAAGTCGTTCTCCTTGCTGGGGATCTCGGTCCCGCGGATCGAGCACCCCGCGGTCTCCTTCAGGAACAGCAGAGCGATCATGCCGATGGCGCAGGCACCCATCATGTACGCAGCCGGGAAGAGGTTCCAGTCGGTGTTCTCGACGACGGCGTCGTTGACCAGCGGTGCCGTACCACCGAAGGCGGCGGTCGCGACGTTGTAGGAGATCGCGAAGCCCGCATACCGGACCTGCGTCGGGAACATCGCCGGGAAGGTCGCCGAGATGGTGGCCAGCTGTGGAATGTAGAGCACCCCCAGGATGACGAATGCGACTATGGCCCAGGCGAATCCCTGACCCATGAGCCAGTACAGCGGTAAGGCGAGGACGAACAGTCCGGTGAGCGATCCCCACCACATGGGCTTGCGTCCGGTCGAATCCGACCACCAGCCGAAGAACGGGATGAGCAACATCATCACGAGCTGCCCGATCAGGTTGACGACACTCGCCGAGGTCTCGGACAGGTTGATCGTGTTCTGGAGATAGGTCGGCTGATACGCCAGCAGCGTGTAGTTGGCGACGTTGAGCGCGATGACCATGCCGAACATCGTCAGGATCGGTCGCCGATAGTTGACGATCAGATCCTTGAAACGCGTCCACGGCGTCCCGGTGATCTCGTTCTCCTGCTCCAGTTCCTGGAACACCGGGGTGTCGTCCATCTGCGACCGCAGGTACAGGCCGATCAGGCCCATCGGCAGGGCGAACAGGAACGGGATGCGCCAGCCCCACTGGTCCATCTGCGACTCGGTGAGCCCCAGCTGCAGAAGCAGGACGAATGCGGTGCCGCCGCAGAAACCGGCGAGGGTGCCGAACTCGAGGAAGGAACCGTACTTGCCGCGCTTGTTGTCCGGGGCGTACTCGGCCATGAACGTTGCGGCCCCGCCGTATTCACCACCGGTCGAGAAGCCCTGGATCACGCGGAGCAGGATCAGCAGGATGGGCGCCCACACACCGATCGACGCATGCGTGGGTAGCAGGCCGATGAGCGCGGTCGCGCCCGAGATGAGCAGGATCGTCATGGCGAGAACCGATTTGCGGCCGATACGGTCGCCGATCGGTCCCCAGATCATGCCGCCCAGCGGGCGCAGCACGAACGAGACCGCAAAGCCCAGCATGGTGCCGATGGTTCCGAAATCACCGGGGAAGAACGCCTGGGTCAGATAGGCCGAGGCCGCGGCGTAGACGCCGTAGTCGTACCACTCGGTGGCGTTTCCGATGGCCGAGGCACCGATGGCCTTGTGGAGTAGTTTCCTGCCCTCGGGTGACTCCGGGTCCGGGGCGAGCCGCTCATAAGTATCCGCTGGTGTCGTGTCGCTCATCTGCGCTTCCTGAATGTCGTCGGGGGCCCGTACCGCCGGCCCTCGCTAGGTCATCTCCGTGTCGGTGGACCCTGTGCACGGTGGCGGCTCTTTCACCACCCGTGGACATTCGAACCGCGAGCGCTCAGCTCCCGGACGCGGTGAGATCGTCGGCGTGGTCGCCGTCACCGATCAATCGGCGCAGCCCGTCGGCCATGTGCTCGATCATCAGTGCATCTGCCTTCGCAGAATCCCCCGCAGCGATGGCGTCCACCAACGCCTGATGTTCGTCGATCCGTTCCTTTCCCGATGAGTATGTTCCTCGCATGGCTCGCAGGCACATTCGTGTCTCCACGAGAATCGTCTCGTGGAGACGCGAAAGCCGCCGGCTTTCCGCGAGTTCCACCAGTGTTTGGTGAAATCCCATGTCCGCCTCTGCCATCCCGGCGCCGTTCGGTTCGTCGATGAACGCGCGCATGGCCTCCACCGCCTCGTTCAGCGCGGCCACCGCCTCCGATTCGCGGTGCGCGATGACCTGTTGCACGGCAGCACGTTCCACCGCCGTACGCGCGACGTACATGTCGCGGATGTCGTCGTCCTCCATCGAGACGACGAACAGGCCTCGGTTGCGGTGGCTGACCAGCAGACCTTCCGCGGTGAGACGTTGCATCGCCTCACGCAACGGGCCGCGGCTGACGCCCAGGTCTGCGGCGAGACCCGACTCCGTCAACTGCGACCCGGGCGGGAAGTCACCGTTCGCAATGGCATTGTGCAACTTACGCGCGATGATCGCCGGTGTCGACTCCTGTACCAACGGGGTGAGAACACGACGGCGCGTCGAACTTGGTTGCTTTCCCTGGTGAGACACGGTTCGTCGACCTCCCGGGCCGTCTGTGCCCGGGTTGTCCCCATCCACCTTGATCGTCACCGTCATTCCTTCTTTCTTACCGCGAAAGGCGCGAATAGGTCAGCGTTTCACCACGCGCGCCGCCCATCCAGACGTCGTTGCACGCAGCCGCGAATTCTCTCAGCCCTTCGGTGATCGTGGCGAAGACGTTGCCGGGGACCCAGCCGACATCGCCGTTGACCAGCAGATTGTTCCGGCCGTAGAACACGGCCAGGTCGATCAGCAACCGGCGCTCGGAGGGGGCGGTGTCCAGGTCGTAGCCATAGGCCGGGTTGTCGAGCACACCGTCGAACGTGAAGTAGCACAGGTCACCCGGAATCGGCGTGATGGTAGTGTTCTCGGCACCCGGTTCCACCGGCGCGAATGCCGGTAGCAGCGTGTAGATCTCATTGCGCGCGAACTTGCCGTGGAAGACCTGGCCACCCAGCGGTAACGCGTTCCATACCGCCGCGGCCGTCCGCGGGGCCTCGGCGTCGAGCATCCGCGCCACCGCGGTCACTCCGCGCTTCTCGAGTGTCACGGTGATGAATCGGTCGGCGCGTTCGGTCACGGACGATCCCCCAGCATCGTGAAGCCGGCGGCCGCCTCGTAGGCGGCCGCGACCCGCAGCACGGTCGTATCGCGGTGTCGCGCAGCGACGAACTGCGCTCCGGTCGGCAGACCGTCGACGAATCCACTGGGCACGGTGACCGCCGGCTGCCCGGTGAGGTTGAACGGATAGGTGTACGGCGTCCACGACGTCCAGTCCGGCGACGCCGACCCCTCGGGCACGGTTCGTCCCGCCTCGAAGGCGACCCCGGGCATCGACGGTGTGACGAGGACGTCGAACTCCTCGTGGAAGAGGCCCATACTGGTCCCCATCTCCATGCGCAGGGCGTTCGCGCTCACGAAGTCACCGGCCGTGAGGTCCCGATGACGTTCGAGCGCCTCGAGTAGCAGCGGATCGACCTTCTCCTCCGCGGCCGGTCCGAGTGCCCGCACCACCACCTCGGCACCCGCGTACCAGATGATGTGATAGGCCCACGCGGGGTCGTCCCACTCCAGATCGACCTTCTCCACCGTCGCGCCGAGTTGTTCGAGCACCGACACAACACGGTCCGTATTCGCCTGCACGCCAGGGTCATTCGAACCGAAACCAAGATCGGCACTGTAGCCGACTCGCATATCGGAGAGATCCCGGGCATCGGCGATCGCGGCGGCGGCACTGTCGGTCGGGGTTGCCAGTGCCGACCAGTCCCGCGGATCGTGCCCACTCAGGACGTCGAGGAGCAGCGCACAGTCCCCGACCGTCCTCGTCATCGGACCGACGTGTGCGACCGGGGCGAACGGGCTCGGCGGATACATCGGCACCCGTCCGAGCGTCGCCTTGAATCCGACCACCCCGCAATAGGCCGCCGGTATGCGGATCGATCCCCCACCGTCGGTGCCCACCGACAGCGGACCCAGTCCGGCCGCCAGCGCCGCGGCACTACCGCCGCTCGACCCACCGGATGTCCGAGATGCGTTCCACGGGTTACGGGTGATGCCGGTGCGTGGGCTGTCGGTGACGCCTTTCCAGCCGAACTCCGGCGTGGTGACCTTGCCCAGCATCACCGCGCCGGCCTCGCGAAGTCGCGCCACCGCGGGGGCATCGGTGTCCCAGACCATCTGATCCGGCTCGATCATCAGCGAGCCGCGCAGCGTCGGCCAGCCGCTGGTGAGCAACAGGTCCTTGATGGTGACGGGCACACCGTCGAGCGGCCCCAGGGGCGTTCCCGCACGGAACCGCGCGGTGCTCGCCCGAGCGGCGGCGAGGGTCGAGTCCCGATCGACGAGGCAGAATGCGTTGACGGACGGGTCGACCTCGTCGACGGCATCGAGCAGCTCGACCGCCACCGCCTCGGGCGTCAGCTCACCCGTACGGTAGGCATCGGCCAGTTCGATCGCGCTGAGCCAGCGTGCCGTGTCCGACATACGCCCCCTCGTCGGTCGCGATTGGTAGATTGTTGACAATCTACCTGGGAGGTGTGCGAGTGACAACCACCATCGCGATGCTGTATCCCGGCCATGCCGCCGAGGACGACTACGAGTTGATCGAGTCGGCGCTCGTGGCCGCGGGTGCCGCGGTCCGACTGCCGGTGACCATCACCGAGATCGAATCCGACGACCACACCGTCGACGCGATGGCCGCCGTCGGCGAACAGGACCGTCTCGCCGAGGGCGTGCGTCGGGCCCTGGCGGATCAGCCGGCGTCGGTGATGTGGGCGTGCACGTCGGGAAGCTTCGTCTTCGGTCTCGACGGCGCCCGACGCCAGGTCGCCGGCATCGCCGCGCTTGCCGACCGGCCCGCGTCGTCGACCTCCCTGGCCTTCGTCGATGCGTGCCGTCACCTCGGACTGTCGCGGGTTGCGATCGCTGCCACCTACCCCGATCCCCTGGCGTCACGCTTCTTCGGATTCCTCGCCGACGGCGGCATCGAAGTCGTCAGCCTGCGCGCCAGCGACATCGAGACCGCCGCCGAGGCCGGCATCCTCGAGGGTGACGGCCTCTTCGACATGATCGCCGCCGCGGATCACCCGGACGCGCAGGCGATCCTGATCCCGGATACCGCACTGCACACCGCGATATGGATCACCGGACTCGAGGAGAAGTTCGGGAAGCCGGTCCTGACGGCCAACCAGGTCACCGCCTGGCAAGGCCTCCGGCTCGCCGGGATGACCGCGGCCACAACGGATCTGGGAACACTGTTCGGTCGGTGAGGGTCAGTCGAGGACGGCCTTGACCACCGTGATGCAGGTGGTGATCCACTCGCGGTCGTCGGCGGTGAGGGCACGCGACGCCTTCTCCGCGTCCTCGATCGCCCAGTGCGCGTTCAGGATCATCCGGACGATGACCCAGTCGCGCGCCCGGTCCGGGTCGAGGCCGGCGTCGTCGACGATCGTGTAGAAGCGGGACCGGATCACGTACCGCGGGTCGCCTTGTCGGCGGTCGAGGCGATTCCACAGCATCGGGGCGGGTTCGTAGTGCGGGTCCCCCGACATGGGTTTCGGATCGATCACCAGCCACGCCTGCTCCCCGGACGGCGCCGCCAGCACATTCTCGTGGTGGAGGTCGCCGTGCACGACGACACCGACCGTGGAATCGTCGGAGAGAAAGTCCCGGCCGAGTGAGAGAGCCTGTTCCACAAACCTTCTCGGGACCGGCGCATCCCGGGGCATGGTCTGCAGGCCGGCGAGCCACCGCTCGAGGTGGGCGGTGAGCAGCGTCATCCGTCCGGGAGCAGGTATGTGCAGGACGCCGTATAAGTCGGCGACGATCCGGCACGCCGCGTCGTCGTCGACGGAGGTGAGGTCGGTCCGGTCCAGCCGCTCCAGGAGCAGGGCGCGTCGCCGAGGGTCGGCGCGCAGCATCCGCACCGCACCACGACCGGCCCAGTGCTGCAGTCCCAGTGCTTCTTGTGCGCCCTCGTCGTCGCCGTCGAAGGCGACCTTCAGAACGGCCCGACGGCCGTCCCGGTCGGTCACCGGGATCACGAGCGACTCGGACCCGTGCCACAGCTCGGCGCCGTCGCGACGGAGTTCCCAGTCGTCGAGAAGTGCCGATGCCGTTGCCGGCAACCGGCGAAGCCAGTCCTCCCAGGCCGGGCCGAGCGTCGTCCGACGCGCCAGACCCGGCGGAATCCGGAGGACTACTGGTCCCCCGCGGTGATCGCGATCCCGATGGTGCCGCTTTCTCCCCGACGCACCTTGCTGGCGAAGATCAGTACCCGCGCGAGCAGCCCGTACTTCTCGCCGAGCTTCTTGCGGACGTGTGCGGTGCCCTCGGCGTCGAGCACAACCGCGGTGCCGGCGACCGGCTCGCCGATCAGCTTCTTGCCCCGCGCATCCGTGGCCTGAACCAGGACCTTCGGATTCCGCCTGATTCGCTTGACCTTCCACGCTTCGGTTTCGGTCCACACGAGCAATCGGGCACCGTCGAGTACCGCCCACACCGGTGTCGCCACCGGGGTGCCGTCCTTGCGGTAGGTCGTCAGGTTCACGTATTTGGCGGTACCCGCCTCGCCGAACGTCACGGCGTCAGAGGTCATGCGGCAATGCTACGGGCGAACAGCGACTGTGCACGGGTTGTCTGCCAGTCGGCGGGGGTGGTCTCACCGCCGAGTACACCTGCGTCGCAGAGCGTCGCCCAGGCGGTCACCTGGTTGGCGGAGAGGACCGGCTTGCCGAGCTCGGACTCCAGGTCGGCGAGGATGTCATAGGTCCACAGGTTGGTACAGGAGACGAAGACGGCGTCGGCGTCGGGATGGTTCGCGGCGCGGATGAGGTCCGCCGTCACGTGGTACGGGATGGCCCAGATCTCGTGATCGCGGCCGAGACCCGCGTGGGCGACGACGTTTCTCCCGGATTCGGCGAGGAAGTCGCACAGCAGTTCGGTGAGCGCCGCGGTATACGGCGTCGCGACCGCCAGCGTCCCGACGTTCATGGTGTTCAGCGCCCGGATCAGCGCCTCCGAGGTCGTGACCGCCCGCTCGGCTCCGGCGGCGAGCATGCAGTTGGAGATCTCCATCGCGCCCGCCATCCCGTAGACGAAGCTGCCGGAGGCGCACGCGTATCCGAACGCCCGCGGCGCGACCGCCGAGACGGCTCTCACCGCCGCCGAGATCTCCGCGTGATTGTTGAGATCGCGGCACAGTTCGACGTCGACGGGCGCGTCGATGTAGCCGGTCCGCGTGAAGTAGAGCGAGACCGACTCCGGCATCCAGCGCCACAGCTCGCGGTCGAGGGCCATGTCGAACGGGCACACCATCCCGATGCCGATCTGGGCGTTCATGCAGGGATGATGGCACATTGTTGGATTGTCTACAATCGCTGCCGCAGGGCGGCATCCACCTCGTCCCGAATGACGCATTCGTAGGCGTGGTCGTTGACGATCCCGGTGGCCTGCATGAGCGCGAACATCGTGGTCGGCCCGACGAAACGCCAGCCCCGCTTCTTGAGGTCCTTCGACATCGCGATCGATTCCGGCGAGGTCGTCATCGACCCCGGGACGTGCTCGCCCGGCGGGGCGTATCCCCAGAAGTACGACTCGAGCGAACCGTGTTCGTCGATGAGGTCGGCCGCCCGCTGCGCGTTGTTGATCGCCGCCTCGATCTTGCCGCGATGCCGGATGATGCCCGCATCGCCGAGCAGTCGCGTGACTTCGGCATCGGTGTAGCGCGCCACCTTCTCGACCTCGAAGCCGGCGAACGCGGCCCGGAAGTTCTCGCGTTTGAGGAGGATCGTGCGCCAGCTGAGGCCGGACTGGAAACCCTCGAGACAGACGCGCTCGAACAGCGACGTATCGTCGGTGGTCGGGAATCCCCACTCGGTGTCGTGATAGGTGGTCTCCGGCTCCCGGCCCGCCCACAAGCAGCGCCGCCGACCGTCTGGGCCTTCTATGGTGTCCTCGGACATGAGCCTCCTCTCGTGGCGAGCAGGCTACGGCACGGTCACGACAGATGGCCGCCGTTATCATTCCGTTACCAAAGATTGCGAAAGCATCCCGTTGTGTCTCGCGATAGTCACTTCTCGCCGCCGCCCGCCTAGCGTTGTACACATCGCCCCGAGAGCGCTCCGACACCGTCGCAGATCCCCGCTCCGGAAGCGCGACAATACAGCTGCGGCAAGGAGTTTCGTGATGCATGAATCCGACCTGAACAGTCTCCTTGCCCGTGTGGCAACCGGGGACTCAGACGCCTTCGCCCAGTTCTACGACGCGACGTGTGACCGTGTGTACGGCATGACACTGCGGGTACTGCGCGATCCCGGTTACAGCGAGGAAGCGACCCAGGAGACGTATCTGGCCGTGTGGCGTAACGCCGACAGCTACGATCCCCGGTCGGGTTCGGCGCTGTCCTGGATTCTGACGCTGGCGCATCGTCGGGCCGTGGACCGGGTGCGGTCGGAGTCTGCCGCGACCCGGCGCGCCGTCGCCTACGGCATCGCCGACACCGGCCGCGAGATCGACGAGGTCAGCGAGTCGGTGGAGCGTCGGGAGATCGCTCGCCTGATCCACACCGGTCTCGAGAACCTCACGCCTCTTCAGCGGCAGGCCATCGAGCTGGCCTACTTCCACGGACTCACCTACCGCGAGGTGTCCGAGCATCTCGGGGTCGCGCTGCCCACGGTCAAGTCCCGCATCCGCGACGGTCTCATCCGTCTGCGCCAGACGGTGCCGGGCCTGGCCGCCGTCGGCTGACCGACCACGGCCCCGGAGACACACCGGGACGATCGCCCAGAGATCCGCCCCGGAAGAGCGCCCTCCACGCCTGCGCCGACGGACGTCATATCGTCGCCGCCGAACCCCTGGAGGGTGGTTTTCCGGGGCGTTTCCTTGTGCCGGATCTCAATCACACCTGGCCGTAGGGGTGCCAGCCGTTGTGGTTCCACTTGCCGCCTCGGCGCTCCCGCACTTCCCGCAGGCTCGTACCCACATACCGCTCTTCCAGCTCGGGGTCCGGTGCGCCGGTGTACACCCACCGCTTCGGGTCGAGATTGCCGTCGGCGTCCCGGTAGGCCTCCCAGTAGTCGACGCGATGCACCGCGCGGACGATGTCGTCGGCGAAGACGAGCACCGGGAGGTCGGGCACCGTGCGATGGGGCCCGGCACGCCATCCGCTCCGCGCCCCCTCGTAGATCTGTTCGGCGCCCGCGCCGGGACGAGCCGAGTCGTCGACCTTTATCAGCACACATGGTTCGGGCAGCGGCGGTGCGAGCGGCGCCGCATGGCGTAGCACCATCTCTTCCAGCGAGATCGCGCCGTTCGGCGCACTGTTCGTCAGCGGGAGTCGCGCCAGGTCGGCGAACTCGACCGTGAACTGCTGCACGTACGACGCCAGCTCCTCGGGCGAGTCGACGACGTCGTCGCCGTGCCGGACTATCCAGTGCTCGACACCGAATCCGTCGGCGTCGATGTCTCGGATACGCTCCTCGGTCGCGGACCGGATGTCCGGCGAATCGGCGTCCCCCACCATCTCCCCCGCGTCCGGCGTGACGCCGGCGAGCGCGGCACGAGCGTGGTGATGAACCCGATTTCCTCGTCCCGCCCCCACATAGAACACCGATGCGTCACGGGGGTCGACCAGCGCGAAGACGTACACGCCGAGCACCGACTGCACCTCGAGGGGAACGGGTTCCGGCGCGCCCGGCGCTGCCACTCCGACCGGCCGCAGGAGATTCAGGACCGCGTCGACCACCGTGGGCCGCACCCCGAGTCCGCCGCCGCGCAGGCCACCGATGATCACTTCTCCGGCGCGCTCCCGGTCGACGAAACGTCGACCCGCGTTGGCATCGATCGCGCGCACGACGTCGACGATCTCGGCCCTGCGCGCCCGCGTGTCGCGTGACGCGGAGAGCTCGTCCGCCGGGTCGAGCATCTCGGCGAAGGCCGTCGACTCCAGGAATTCGCCGAGCGCGCCGACCGGCAGTTCGACGGCATCCATCCTGCTCATCGCACGCCGCCCACGACATGGAGAGTGGGTGGCTTTCGGTTCATGGTGGCGATGATGCCAGCACGGTCGCCCGTGGGGTGGTTAGACTCGGTTCCGTGCCAGCGTTCAGTCCCCTCGAATGGCCGGTGTTCCGCCAGCTGCGGTCGGGCGACGTCTTCGGGCGCGGGCCCGCCGTCACGTCGGCGAAGACACGTGCCATCGAGCCGCGTACGGCCACTGCCGACCGTGTGGTGCAGAGTGTGTGCCCGTTCTGCGCCGTCGGGTGTGGCCAGAAGGTGTACGTGAAGGACGAGCGCGTCGTCCAGATCGAAGGCGACCCGGACTCCCCCATCTCGCGCGGACGACTGTGCCCCAAGGGCGCGTCGAGCGAACAACTCGTCAACAACCCGCTGCGCCAGACCACGATTCGTTACCGGGCCCCGTACGCGACCGAATGGCAGGACCTCGACCGCGACACGGCCATCGACATGATCGCCGATCGTTTCCTGGAGGCGAGGCGTCGCGGCTGGCAGGATCACGACGACGAGGGTCGTCCGCTGCGACGCACGATGGGCATCGCCTCGCTCGGCGGCGCCACCCTCGACAACGAAGAGAACTATCTGATCAAGAAGCTCTTCACCGCGGCGGGTGCGATCCAGATCGAGAATCAGGCGCGCATATGACACTCCGCCACGGTTCCCGGTCTGGGGGCCTCGTTCGGACGCGGCGGCGCGACGCAATCACTGCAGGACATGGCCAACGCCGATTGCATCATCCTCATGGGTGGCAACATGGCCGAGGCACACCCGGTGGGTTTCCAGTGGGTCTCTGAGGCCAAGGCCAGGGGTGCGCGGGTCATCCATGTCGACCCGCGGTTCACGCGGACCTCGGCGGTGGCCGACCGGCACATCTCCATTCGCGCCGGCTCCGACGTCGTCCTGCTCGGTGCGCTGATCAACTACGCGATCACCCACGAGAAGTACTTCCGCGAGTACGTGGTCGCCTACACCAATGCCGCGACGCTGGTCTCCGAGGACTTCCGCGACACCGAGGACCTCGACGGCTTGTTCTCCGGATTCGATCCCGACACAGGGGAATACGACGCCAGTTCGTGGGCGTACGAGGAACCGGGCGGTTCGAGCCGATCGGAGCACGCGTCGGAAACGGTCGAGTCGCCCGGCGAACCGGACGCTGGGCCCTCCGCCGGGGATCGAGCAGTCGGTCACGAACACGGTTCCGGCGGCCCGCCGCTCGAACACGGCGCAACGGTGCGCGACGACTCGCTGGAGCATCCGCGGAGCGTCTTCCAGATCGTGCGCCGGCACTATTCGCGCTACACGCCCGAGATGGTGCGCGACATGTGCGGCATCTCCCTCGCGGACTTCGAGTACCTCGCCCGGTCGGTCACCGACAACTCCGGGCGCGACCGAACGACGTGCTTCGGCTACGCGACCGGCTGGACCCAACACACCTTCGGCGCCCAGTTCATCCGCGCCGCCTCGGTGTTGCAGCTCCTGCTCGGCAACGTCGGGCGTCCGGGTGGCGGCATCATGGCGCTGCGCGGTCACGCCAGCATCCAGGGCTCGACCGACATCCCCACCTTGTTCAACCTGCTGCCCGGCTATCTCCCGATGCCCTCGGCGGGCAAACACGACACCTTCGACGACTACATCGCGGCGATCACGTCGAAGAACGAGAAGGGCTACTGGGCCAACGCCGAGGACTACATGGTGAGTCTCCTCAAAGCGTGGTTCGGCGACGCCGCGACCCCGGAGAACGACTGGTGCTACGACCATCTGCCTCGCCTGACGGGTCCCGCCGGCACCTACCAGACGACGGTCGACATGCTCGCCGACAAGGTCGACGGCTACTTCGTCCTGGGCCAGAACCCGGCCGTCGGCTCGGCCAACGGCCGCCAGGCACGGATGGCGATGTCCCACCTGAAGTGGCTCGTCGTCCGCGATCTCAACATGATCGAGTCGGCAACGTGGTGGAAAGAGGGGCCGGAGATCGACTCGGGTGAGTTGCGCACCGAGGACATCGCCACCGAGGTGTTCTTCCTGCCCGCCGCCACCCACGTGGAGAAGGCCGGCTCGTTCACCCAGACCCAGCGGATGGTGCAGTGGCGCCATCAGGCCGTCGAGCCGCCCGGCCAGTGCCAGAGCGAGATGGACTTCTTCTTCGAACTCGGCCGACGCATCCGGGAACGCCTCGCCGGCTCGGCCGACGAACGCGACCGTCCACTGCTCGACCTCACCTGGGACTATCCGCTCGACGAACACGGCAACCCCGAACCCGAGGCGGTCCTGTCGGAGATCAACGGCTACCACGTGTCCGGACCCGATGCCGGCAAGAACCTGACGTCGTACACCGAGATGGCGCGTGACGGCTCGACCGCCGGCGGCTGCTGGATCTACACCGGCGTGTACGCGGATGCCCACAACATGGCGGCACGACGCGTACCCCAGGGCGGCGGCGGCATCACCCAGCACGAGTGGGGCTGGGTGTGGCCCGCGGATCGTCGAATCCTCTACAACCGCGCGTCCGCCGATCCCGACGGCAGACCGTGGAGCGAACGCAAGCGGTACATGGAATGGGACGCCGACATGGGCCGCTGGGTGGGCCCCGACGTGCCGGACTTCCCGGTCGATCTCCCGCCCGACGCACAACCCGACCCGACACTCGGGGGCGTCGACGCGCTGTGCGGCGACGACCCGTTCATCATGCAGGCCGACGGCAAGGGCTGGCTCTTCGCGCCGCGCGGACTCGTCGACGGCCCGCTGCCGACCCATTACGAACCGCAGGAATCCCCGGTCGTCAACGCGCTGTATCCGCAGCAGCAGTCGCCGGCGCGCGTGCTCTTCCCGCGTGCGGACAACCTCGACGCCCCGAGTGGAGAGATGCCCGGCGCGGACGTGTACCCCTTCGTGTTCACCACCTACCGGCTGACCGAACACCACACCGCCGGCGGCATGAGTCGCTGGACGCCGTATCTGTCGGAGCTGCAACCGGAGATGTTCTGCGAGATCTCGCCGCAACTCGCCGCCGAGCGCGGACTGAGCAACGAGGGATGGGCCACGATCATCTCACCGCGCGGCGCCATCGAGGCCCGGGTCCTGGTCACCGACCGGATGAGACCGTTGACCATCAACGGCCGCCAGGTGCACCAGGTGGGCCTTCCTTACCACTGGGGCGTCGGCTCCGACGCCGTGGTCAGCGGCGACGCCGCCAACGACCTCATCGGGGTCACACTGGATCCCAACGTGCAGATCCAGGAGTCGAAGGTCGGTTCGTGCGACGTGATCGCCGGCCGCCGGCCCCAGGGGGCCGCCCTGATCGACCTGGTACATGCGTACCAGGAGCGTGCCGGGGTGACCATCGAGACCGACAACCAGCACATCACCGGAAAGGCGGAGGAGTAGATGGGGCAGCTGTCCGGACCGACCGATCCGACCTCCGACGTGGGGTGGCACACGCACGAGACCCGCAAAGGGTTCTTCACCGACACCTCGATCTGCATCGGCTGCAAGGCCTGTGAGGTCGCGTGCAAGGAATGGAATTCCAATCCCCGCGACGGCGACCTCGAACTGACCGGCATGTCGTATGACAACACCGTCGCGCTGGGCGCCAGCACATGGCGCCACGTCGCGTTCATCGAACAGAGCGCCGACCGCATCGCCGAAGCCCGTGAGTCTGGGCGTGCTCTGGTCGGACTCGGCATGCCGTCCATGCCGCTCCCGCCGGCCGAGCCGCACTCCCCACCGCCATCTCTGCCGGCCGACCCGCACTCCCTACCGCCGGCTGAGCCGGCACCGAGCGCAGCGAGGCGCCGCGTCGAAGCCACCCCACCGCCACCTCTGCCGGCTGAGCCGGCACCGAGCGCAGCGAGGCGCCGCGTCGAAGCCACGCCACCGCCACCTCTGCCGGCTGAGCCGGCACCGAGCGCAGCGAGGCGCCCCGTCGAAGCCACGCCACCGGACACCCCCGAGTTCCGCTGGCTCATGTCCTCGGACGTCTGCAAACACTGCACCCACGCCGGCTGCCTCGACGTGTGCCCCACCGGAGCACTGTTCCGCACCGAGTTCGGGACCGTGGTCATCCAGGACGACGTCTGCAACGGGTGCGGAACATGTGTCGCCGGTTGCCCTTTCGGGGTCGTCGAGCGTCGCGCCGACGGCACCGCCGCGCCGACGACCCGTTCCGGCGAACGCAAGGGTGAGCAACCCGAGGTGCCGAAACGTGGTGTCGCGCAGAAGTGCACGCTCTGTTACGACCGGCTCCTCGACGACGAGACACCCGCCTGTGCGCAGACCTGCCCGACCACCTCGATCAAATACGGCGACCACGACGACCTCGTCGCCGACGCTCACCGCCGCGTCGCCCAACTCCACGAGCAGGGCATGACCGAGGCGCGTCTCTACGGCGCCAACCCCAACGACGGTGTCGGCGGCACCGGTTCGGTGTTCCTGCTCCTCGACGAACCCGAGGTCTACGGCCTGCCACCGGATCCGCGCGTGTGCACCGCCGATCTCCCGTCGATGTACAAACGGGCCGGCGTCGCCGCGGTGGGCATGCTGGCCGCGGCCGCGGTGTCGTTCCTGAGAGGTGGCCGGTGACGTCGTCGGAGTTCGATTCCTTCCGGCCTCCGGAGCCGCCGCGGCGCCGCGGACGCGGACGTGGACGTGGCGGAAAGCGCAAGCAGCGCAGCGGCTTCGGCCAGGGTGAGGGCAACCGCGAGATGTCGATGGTGCCCGACGCCGAATTCTCCTCGTACTACGGCCATCCCGTCGTCAAGCCGCCACCGTGGGACGAGAAGGTGGCCGCCTACCTGTTCCTCGGCGGCGTCGCCGGCGGTTCGGGGGTGCTGGCGGCCGGCGCCCAACTCACCGGCCGGGACGAGTTGCGCCGGAACGCGAGGCTCGGCGGACTCGGCGCGGTGGGCCTCGGTGCGATCGCCCTCGTGGCCGATCTCGGGCGTCCCGACCGCTTCTACAACATGCTGCGCACCTTCAAGGTGACCTCGCCGATGAGCGTCGGCTCCTGGATTCTCTCGGCGTTCAGCGGCGCCCTCGGTGTGGCCGCGGTCGGCGAGATCGACCGGATGACCCGTTCCCGCCTACCGCTCGGCGTGCTGCGCCCGGTGTTGCGCGCGGTCGAGGCACCGGCCGGGCTGGCCGCCGCCGTCGCCGGGCCACCGCTCGCCGTGTACACCGCGGTGCTGCTGTCCGACACCGCGGTGCCGACCTGGAACGCCATGCACCGCGACCTGCCGTTCGTCTTCGTCAGCTCCGCGAGTCTGGCGGCGAGCGGTCTGGCACTGGTCACCACCCGGACATCGGAGGCCGGACCCGCCCGCACGCTGGCCGCACTCGGGGTCGTCGGAGACCTCACCGCGATGCGGATCATGGAGCACCGGATGGACCCGGTGACCGCCGAACCCCTGCACGACGGGACAGCGGGCAAGCTCCTGCGGTGGAGTGAACGGCTCGCGGTCGCGGGCGGCATCGGGGCCCTCGTCAGCGGACGTTCGCGTCCGGTGGCGGTCGCATCGGGCCTCGCGTTGCTCGCCGCATCGGCGTGTACGCGGTTCGGCATCTTCGACGCGGGCATCGAGTCCGCGAAGAACCCGCGCTACACCATCGAACCCCAGAAGCGTCGGCTTGCCGCACGACGCGCGGCCGGCATCACCGGCGACTCGATCACCACCGGTCCACCCGTCACCGAATCCTGATCCCCGACCCGGCGACGGTCTCCCCGATCACGGGATATCCCGGCACCTCCCCGACGACCAGCAGCCCTCCGGAGGTCTGCGCGTCGGCGAGGAACAGCAGGTCGTCCTCGGAGACGCCGTCGTCGGCGCTCAGATACGGCTGCACCCAGTCGAGGTTCCGGCGGGTGCCGCCCGAGACGTAGCCGTCGCGGAGCGCCTCGCGGGCACCGCTCACCGCCGGGACCGCGCTGCAGTCGAGCACCGCGCCGACACCCGACGCACGGCACATCTTGTGCAGATGACCGAGCAAACCGAAGCCGGTGACGTCGGTGGCCGCGCGGACCCCGGCGTCGACGGCAGCTGCCGATGCCTTCCGGTTCAGCGTGGTCATGAGCGTGATCGCCTCGTCGAACACCTCTCCGGTCTGCTTGTGCCGGTTGTTGAGGAGCCCGACGCCGATCGGTTTGGTGAGGGTGATGGGCAGTCCGGGTTCGGCGGCGTCGTTGCGCAGCAGCTTCTCCGGTGCCGCGACGCCGGTGACGGCCATGCCGTACTTGGGTTCGGGGTCGTCGATGGTGTGCCCGCCGATGACCGGGCATCCGGCCTCGGCGCCGATGGCGAGACCACCCCTCAGCACCTCGGTCATCAGGTCCATCGGCAGCACACCGCGTGGCCAGCCGACGAGGTTGATCGCGACCACCGGCGTCCCACCCATCGCGTAGATGTCCGAGAGGGCGTTGGCCGCGGCGATACGGCCCCATTCGAAGGGGTCGTCGACGACCGGGGTGAAGAAGTCGGCGGTGGACAGCACGGCGAGGTCGTCGCGGATACGGACCGCCGCGGCGTCGTCACCGTCGTCGAGCCCGACGATGATGTCGTCACCGACCTGGCCGGTCAGCCCGGCGACCGCCTCCTCGAGTTCACCCGGCGGGATCTTGCACGCACAACCGCCACCGTGGGCGTAACCGGTCAGTCGGACAGGGGCATCGTTGCTGACAGTCACCCTGCCGACACTAGCGCCGATCCGATTCTCCGTGTGCCGGGCCCGACGGTCGCTACCATCGGGCACATGAGGCAAGCAGACGGCGAGTACTACGTCACGGCCGGCGAGCTGCAGGCGTTCTGGGAATCGGGCCACGACTACTGGTACATGCGGGAGGACGGGTCGACCGATCTGTACCTCGACGAGCTCGACATCACCCACGGCTGGCCGATCTTCCTGATGAAACGCGATGAGGAATGGCTGGCCAAGTGGGACAACAACTTCCGACGCGCCGTCGAAGACGATCTCAATCCGAAGCTCATCCGCCATTTCGAAGAGCTGATCACCGAGGGCAACTGGCCGCACCAGCAGGACTGACCGCCCGGACACCCCACACGATAGGTTGTAAGACGCACGGAGGCGTACGGGTCCTGGTGGGCTCCCCGGTCTTCAAAACCGAGGAGGTCGAGTATCTCGGCCTGGCGGGTTCGATTCCCGTCCGCCTCCGCCAGAAACCGCCGACCGGGCCGTAGTGAAAACCGCCGGCCGAGCCGGCACCGAACGAGCGAAGCGAAAACCGCCGGCCGAGCCGGCACCGAACGAGCGAAGCGAAAACCCGCCGGCTGAGCCGGCACCGAACGAGCGAAGCGAAAACCCGCCGGCTGAGCCGGCACCGAGCGTAGCGAGGAGCCGTGTCGAAGCCCCCCGAAGCCGCCGACCCACGCCGACACATCCCGCGCACCGACGCGCTGCTGGCCCTCCCGGCGGTATCCGAGGCACGAAAGCGTCTGGGTGACACAGCTGTTCGTGAGGTCGTCCGGGATGCGCAGGAGGCGGCACGCCGGGGCGTGATCCCGCCCAACGACGTCGAGCGACGCGTCGTCGAGGCACTGACCGCCCACCGGGTCTCGTCGGCTCGGCCGGTCCTCAACGCCACCGGCGTGGTGGTTCACACCAACCTCGGCCGTGCCCCGTTGTCGGCAGCGGCACTCGACGCGGTCGTCGCCGCATCGGGTTACGTCGACGTGGAACTCGATCTGCACACCGGTCAACGATCCAAACGTGGTGCGGCCACCCGCGCCGCGCTGTTGCGGGCCTGCCCCGCGGCGGGCGACGCCCTGATGGTCAACAACGGTGCGGCAGCTCTGGTCCTCGCCACGACGGCGCTGGCCGCCGGACGCGCAGTGGTCATCAGTCGTGGCGAGATGATCGAGATCGGCGCGGGATTCCGGCTCACGGAGCTCATCGCGTCCACCGGCGCGCGCCTGCACGAGGTCGGCACCACCAATCGCACCCATCTCCGCGACTATGCCGAGGCGGTTGCCGGGGACGACGTCGGCGCCATCCTCAAGGTGCATCCGAGCAACTTCCGCGTCGAGGGTTTCACCAGCGAGACCTCGCTGATCGAACTGCGCGACCTGGGCCGGGCCCACGGCGTGCCGGTGATCGCCGACATCGGTAGCGGACTCCTCCAGCCCGATCCCCTCCTCCCCGACGAGCCGGATGCCACCACCGCGCTGACCGCCGGCGCCGACCTGGTCATCGCCAGCGGCGACAAACTCCTCGGCGGACCGCAGGCCGGTCTCCTGCTCGGCGACGCCGCACTCGTGAAGCGGTTGGCCAAACACCCGCTGGCTCGCGCTGTGCGCGCCGACAAGCTGGCACTTGCGGCGATGGAGGCGACGGTCGGCGGTCCGCGGCCGCCGGTCCACGAGTATCTCCATGCCGACGCCGACCGCCTCCGCATTCGAGCTGAGAGTCTGGGCGCCGCAACCGGTTTCCCTGTCGTCGAACACGACGGACGGGTCGGCGGCGGGGGCGCGCCGGGTGTACCTGTACCCGGGTGGGCGGTGCGTCTTCCGGTGGGCGCCGCGCAGCGGTTGCGGCTCGGCGACCCCGCCGTCCTGCCGCGCGTACACGAGTCCGCCTGCCTCGTCGACCTGCGTTGCATCCCCGAGGCCGACGACGCGAGGGTCCTCGCCGCGATCAAGCAGGCGCTGGCCGACCAGTGAGGTCTCGCGCGAAGTACGTGGTGGCCACCGCGGGGCACGTCGACCACGGCAAGTCGACGCTGGTGCGTGCACTCACCGGTATCGAGCCGGACCGCTGGGAGGAGGAACGACGCCGCGGTCTGACGATCGACCTCGGATTCGCCTGGACGACACTGCCATCGGGCGCAGATGTCGCCTTCGTCGATGTCCCCGGTCACGAACGGTTCATCCCCAACATGCTGGCCGGACTCGGTCCCGCGCCGGTCGTACTGTTCGTCGTCGCCGCCGACGAGGGCTGGAGTGCCCAGTCCGACGATCACCGGGACGCGCTCGCCGCGCTCGGTGTCGACTACGGGCTGTTGGTGATCTCGCGTGCGGATCGCGCGGAGGAGAATCACATCGATGACGTGATCGCCACCGCCCGTGCCGAGTTGGCCCGGACCGGACTGGCCGAGGCGCCGGCGGTCGTGACCTCCGCTCCCACCGGGCGTGGCCTCGATGAACTGCGCCGCACCCTCGACACGGTCCTCGCGCAGACGCCATCTCCTTCGACGTCGGGGCGCGTCCGCCTCTGGATCGACCGCGTTTTCACCCGCACCGGGGCGGGCACGGTGGTCACCGGCACGCTGCCTTCGGGCACGATCGGGGTCGGTGACACCATGGAGCTGGTGGGCCCCGACGGGCACCGGTCGGTCGATGTCCGCGGATTGCAGAGCGAGGGAACATCTCTCACGATCGCGGCGCCGGTCAGCCGGGTCGCCGTCAATCTCCGTGGTGTCGGCGTCGAGACCCTCGCGCGTGGAGACGCTCTCGTCACTCCGGGAGCCTGGCATTCGTCGGTCGAGGCAGACATCCGCCGCGTCGGTGGCGTCCCGTTCGACGATGCTCCCGAGCACCTCGTCGTCCACATCGGAACCGCTGCACTGACAGCCCGCCTGCGCCGCTTCGACTCCGACCACGCACGCCTGACATTCGCACGTGCCGTGCCACTGTCCCGGGGTGATCGTCTCGTGTTGCGAAACCCCGGTCAGCGCATCGTCGGTGGCGGGATCGTCCTGCACCCCGATCCGCCCGGGCTCCGTCGCCGCGGCGACTCAGCTCGCCGGACCGCCGTCCTGGCCGGGATGAGTGAAGACGGCGGCGCCGCGGAAGAGGTTGCCCGACGTGGCGCCGTGCGCGTTCCGGATCTGCATCGGCTCGGCCTCGTCCACGACGGTGAGACGCCACCGCCGGGGGTTCGTGTCATCGACGAGTGGTGGGTCGACGTATCCACCTGCGCGGCATGGGCCCGGCGCCTGCATGACGCGGTCGTCGGAGTTCATGAGCGTGAGCCCATGTCCGCCGGCCTGTCGACGTCAGGGGTTCCTTCGTTGCTGAATCTCCCTGACGGAGCACTGTTGCCGACGGTGATCGCCGACGCCGGACTCGCGTCGTCCGACGGCCATCTCTCGATCCCGGGCCATGTCCCGGATCTCGGTGACGCCGACGAAGCGATGAGCGCCCTGGAGCGCCGTCTGACCGAGCAGCCGTTCCGCGCTCCCGAGGCGGACGATCTCTCCGCGCTCGGCCTGGGGACCAGGGAGCTCGCGGCTGCCGAGCGCACCGGCCGCATCCTGCGATTACGCGACGGCGTGGTGCTGTTGCCGACCGCGCCGGCGCTGGCCATGCGGACCCTCGCCGCGCTCGACCAGCCGTTCACGACCAGCGAGGCCCGCCAGGCGCTCTCCACGACGAGACGCGTGATGATCCCACTGCTCGAACACCTCGACGCCCGGGGTTGGACCCGCCGCCTCGACGCCGGGCACCGAGAGGTCGTGCGCCCCACCGCCGGCTGAGCCGGCACCGAGCGGTCGTGCGCCACACCGCCGGCTGAGCCGGCACCGAGCGGTCGTGCCCCCCACCGCCGGCTGAGCCGGCACCGAGCGGTCGTGCGCCCACACCGCCGGCTGAGCCGGCACCGAGCGGTCGTGCGCCCCACCGCCGGCTGAGCCGGCACCGAGCGCAGCGAGGCGCCGCGTCGAAGCCCAGGTAATCGGAGTCGTCGACTGGAACCACGACAAAGGGACCCACCCCGAAGGGTGGGTCCCTCTCTAGATCTGAACTCAGCCGAGCACCAACGACTCCCCGTCGGCACTGACGTTCACCGGAACGATGTCGCCGTCGCGGATGTCTCCCTTCAGCAACTGCCTGGCGAGCTGGTCACCGATGGCCTGCTGCACCAGCCGGCGCAGCGGACGAGCACCGTACAGCGGATCGAATCCACGTGCGCCGAGCCATTCCTTGGCCTTCGGCGACACCTCGAGGTCGAGGCGACGCTGGGCCAGCCGCTTCTTGAGCTGTCCGAGTTGGATGTCGACGATCGCCACCAGCTCCTCGGGGCTGAGAGCATCGAAGATCACCACGTCGTCGAGCCGGTTGATGAACTCGGGCTTGAACGCCGAGCGCACCGCCGCCATGACCTGATCCTTGTCGCCACCCGCGCCGAGGTTCGAGGTCAGGATCAGGATGGTGTTGCGGAAGTCCACCGTCCGTCCCTGGCCGTCGGTGAGTCGGCCTTCGTCGAGCACCTGCAGCAGCACGTCGAACACGTCCGGGTGGGCCTTCTCGATCTCGTCGAACAGGACCACCGTGTACGGGCGACGACGCACGGCCTCGGTCAGCTGACCACCGGCCTCGTACCCGACATAACCGGGGGGAGCACCGACGAGCCTTGCGACGCTGTGCTTCTCGCCGTACTCGCTCATGTCGATGCGGACCATCGCCCGCTCGTCGTCGAACAGGAACTCCGCGAGCGCCTTGGCCAGCTCGGTCTTGCCGACACCGGTGGGGCCGAGGAACATGAACGAGCCGAGCGGCCGGTTCGGGTCGGCGACACCGGCGCGTGCACGACGCACCGCGTCGGAGACGGCCTCGACAGCGGCCTTCTGACCGATGACGCGCTGCCCCAGTTCGTCTTCCATGCGCAGCAGCTTGGCGGTCTCACCTTCGAGCATGCGTCCGGCCGGGATTCCGGTCCACGACGACACGACCTGCGCCACGTCGTCGGGTCCGACCTCCTCCTGCAGCATCACGTCCTGGCCGGGATCGGTGCCGGTCTTCTCCAGTGCGGCCTCGAGTTCCTTCTCCAGGCCCGGGATTCGGCCGTACCGCAGCTCGGCCGCGCGCCCGAGGTCACCGTCGCGCTCGGCGCGATCGGCCTCGCCGCGAAGACGATCCAGCTCCTCCTTGAGGTCGCGTACCGCGTCGATCGCGGTCTTCTCCGACTGCCACCGCGCGGAGAGCTCGTTGAGCTTCTCCTTCTGGTCGGCCAGTTCGGCGCGTAGCTTCTCGAGCCGCTCCTTCGACGCCGCGTCGGTTTCCTTCTGCAGCGCAACCTCTTCGACCTCCAGCCGGCGGACGATGCGCTCGACCTCGTCGATCTCGACGGGGCGCGAGTCGATCTCCATCCGTAACCGCGACGCCGCCTCGTCGACGAGGTCGATGGCCTTGTCGGGGAGGAATCGCGAGGTGATGTAGCGGTCGGAAAGTGTTGCCGCAGCGACCAATGCGGAGTCGGTGATGCGCACGCCGTGGTGCACCTCATACCGGTCCTTGAGGCCGCGGAGGATACCGATGGCGTCCTCGACCGACGGTTCGCCGACGTACACCTGCTGGAAGCGACGCTCGAGTGCGGCGTCCTTCTCGATGTACTTGCGGTACTCCTCGAGGGTCGTGGCACCGACCAGCCGCAGCTCACCACGGGCGAGCATCGGCTTGATCATGTTGCCGGCGTCCATCGCGGAATCGCCGGTCGCACCGGCCCCGACGATGGTGTGCAGCTCGTCGATGAAGGTGATGACCTGTCCGGCCGATCCCTTGATCTCGTCGAGCACGGCCTTGAGCCGCTCCTCGAATTCGCCGCGGTACTTGGCACCGGCGACCATCGAACCCATGTCGAGGGAGATGACGGTCTTGCCGCGCAGCGATTCCGGCACGTCGCCGGCGACGATGCGCTGGGCCAGGCCCTCGACGATCGCCGTCTTGCCGACGCCGGGCTCACCGATGAGGACCGGGTTGTTCTTGGTCCGCCGGCTGAGCACCTGCACGACACGCCGGATCTCGGTGTCGCGCCCGATGACCGGGTCGAGCTTGCCTTCGCGGGCCGCCGCGGTCAGGTCGGTCGAGTACTTCTCGAGTGCCTGGTAGGTCGACTCCGGGTCCTCGGAGGTGACCCGGGCGCTGCCGCGTACGGCGACGAACGCGTCCCGCAACTCCTGCGGGGTCGCGCCGGCGTTGTGCAGCAACTTGGCGACGTCGGAGTCACCGGTCGCCAGACCGACGACGACGTGCTCGGTCGAGACGTACTCGTCGTCGAGTTCACCGGCCAGCTGCTGAGCTGCACTGATGGCCGCGATCGATTCGCGGGAAAGCTGGGGCGTCGCACTGGCCTGGGCCACCGTCGGCATGCGATCGACCAGTCCCTGGGCCTGCGCACGAACGCTCGACGGGTCCACGCCCACTGCCTTGAGCAGTGGCGACGCGATGCCGTCGGACTGATCGAGCAACGCCACCAGGATGTGGGCCGGTCGCACATCGGGGTTGCCAGCACTGGCCGCCGCCTGCACAGCAGCGCTCAATGCCTGCTGTGTCTTCGTGGTGGGGGTGAAGCTGTCCACTCGCGTGCACCTTTCTCTTTAGTCCAACAGGCTCAAGTATGAGCCATACGGAGGATGCAACGCCAACAAAGTTGAGTACATTCCGCTCAGCTTCGATATAGATGTGAACTGCGTCATATCGGGACCCGCTCTCTGCGCAGCCTGGTAGGCGGCTTCCGGGTCTTCGGCCAGGGATCCTGCGAAGATCGCGAGAAGCGGCGAAGCCCGCGCCACCATCACGGAATGGACCATCGCGCGATTCCGCACCTAGCCCGACGCGAGCCCGTAAGCGGTCTCGAGTTCGGCCAGCACACGCTCCGCCAGCGGGATGAGCGGTTCTACGTCTGGCAGCATCTCGCGGCCGGCGACACAGCCGAACGACACCTTGTCCCCGTGCGAGTAGACGGTGATGTTGAGACCCAGACCGGCGAACACCGTCGAGATCGGGAACAGCGAGTCCAGGCGGGCGCCGTTGTAGTACATCTCTTCAGCGGGACCTCGGAGGGTGGATATCGGCAGGTTGTATCCGGTGCGCCGCTTGGGACCGAAAGGCAGCAACGCGGTCACGACGCTCTGCGCGACATTCGGCACCACCAAGGCCAGCGATGCAGCCCCGCCGTGGGCTGCGACCTGTTTCTTCGCAAAGTCCATGGCCCGGTGGATCGTCGCGAGCCGCTCCACCGGATCGTCGACATCGGTTGCCAGGGAGCATGTTTCCAATCCGAAGGCGTTGCTGCGCGCGGTTTGTCCCGGATCGTCGAGCACCCGCACCGAGATCGGGCACAGACCGACGAGCGAGCGCCTCGGGAGTTCGCCCCGCTCGGCGAGCAAATCGCGTAACACCCCGGAGATGACCGCGGTCAGCACATCGTTGACGGTGACGTCGGCTGCCACGCGGATCGCCCGTACCCGACTGAGCTCGAAGGTGGCGCCGACGACCGCCCGGTCCGGGCCCACTCGGCCGTTGAACCGGACGAACGGTGCACTCAACGGCAGGCCGACCCTACCTTGCAGCGCCCCGACCAGCAGATCGCGCTGCCCACCGACGACGCTTCGGGCAAACCCCAGCGACGACTTCGCGAGACCCGCGGCCGACCGGACGGCCGTGAGCGGGTGCGGCCCGGATGACGGTTTCGCCGGCGACGCGACCCGCGGAGAATGGACGCTGGCGGCGTAGAAGGGTTTCAGGTCGCGCCTGTCCGGGTCCCCACTCAAGGAGTCGGCGATCATCTGCATGCCGGCCACCCCGTCGACCAGCGCGTGATGGATCTTGATGTAGAACGCGAACCGCCCGCCGGACAGGCCACCGATCAAGTACGCCTGCCACAGCGGCCGGGATCGTGACAACCCCTGCGCGTGCAGATCGCCGATCAGACGCCACAGTTCGGCATCGTCGCCTCCAGGCGGGAGGTGTAGGCGCCGAACATGATCGACAACATTGACCTCGACCTGTTCCCACGTCCACAGCCCCAGCGTGTCGACGCCGATGTGCGGGCGGCGTGCCAGCCGCGGATCAACCGCGTCGGTGGCGATGAGTCCCTGCGTATAGAGATCGTCGACAAAGCCCGGCCCCGCATCATCGGGCGGAGAGAAGATCATCAGCGCAGCGACGTGGATCGGGTTGACGAGCGTCTCGGCGCTCATCAAGGCCGCCTCCATCGGGTCCATCAACTGCATACCGGTGCTCCCGCCGTGGCCAGGCGACACCGAGGAAACGGCGCCACGCCGGGCCGTGACCGTCGATCGTCCCGCTGATGATAGGCACGATCCCCGAGAAACGAACCGGTTTCGTCCACTGCGTCTTCCGTCTGTACGCGTTGCACCCGGAATCAGTTTACAAACGTACACTGAACTCATGTCGGCAGATCACCCTCGCGATCGCGAGATGCCCGCACTCGCGGCCCTGGGCCGAACCGAGCTGGGCAGAGCTGTCACAGGAATCGCAACCGTGCACGCATCCATTGCCGACACCGTCTTCGGCGGCCTGCGCGCCGCTTGGGGTCCCCGGGTCCGTCCCGCCCAGATGATGCACGACGCCATCAGCACGTCCACCTATTCCGCTATCGTCTCGTCCGTCGATGTGGTCGGCGACCTGGCCGAGTCGCTCGCCTACCGCCACGGCGGGGTGCCGTCCGAGGACAAGCGCGGCGCCGTGGCGATCGGCATCCTCGACGGTTTGATCGGGGATCAGCTGACCGCTGAGCAGTCACCCCTGGCTCCGGAGACCGCCGTCCGTGTCGACGGCGCGATCGTTCCGATCACCCCGGAGGACCTGGCGGGCGCCTTCCCCCGGGCCACCGGGCACCTGACGGTGTTCCTGCACGGCCTCATGGAGACCGAGTTCGCGTGGGAGCTCGGCGGCAGACCCACCTACGGCGCACGCCTGGCCGATGACCTCGGCAGCACCGAGGTCATGATCCGGTACAACTCGGGACGACACATCAGTGACAACGGCCGCGATCTCGCACAGTTGCTCGCCGACCTGCTGTTGTCGTGGCCGGTGCCGGTCACCGACCTGACCCTCATCGGCCACTCGATGGGCGGACTGGTGATCCGGAGTGCGTGCCATCAGGCCGCCGCCGTCGATACGTATTGGCCCCACCTGGTTCGACAGACGGTGTGCCTCGGTACGCCGCACCTCGGCGCGCCCCTGGCACGAGGGGTTCACTGGGCGACGGCGGCCCTGCGCCTGTGGCCGACCAGCCGTCCATTCGGCGCGCTGCTCGGTCGGCGCAGTGCCGGAGTCCGCGACCTGTTCCACGGGACGGTCACCGAAGAGCAGTGGCGCGACACCGACCCGGAGGCCTTTCTACAGCCCGCGGTCGATTACCCACCGCTCATGAAGGGCGCGCGGCATCTCTACGTCACGGCGACCGTGACCCGACGACCCGATCACCCATTCGGCCGTATCGTCGGCGACGGATTGGTGATGACGAACAGCGGCGGTGGCCGAGATCGGAAGCGGCACCTCGGATTCGAGGTCGACGACGGGTTCCACATCGGCGGCGCCCACCACTTCACCTTGCTCAACGACGACACCGTCTACGAGTGGATGCTCCCCCTGCTGAGACCTCGCCGTGCGCTACCGCCGGGCTCGAGTCCCCCGGAATCGCCACCTCGCCCGAACACGCGCTAGCTGCAGGTGGCTCCTCTACCGCGAACCAGCGACGCTGCGGCGGCGCGGACGGGTCCGGACCCGCCACCACAGCCCCACCCACGACGCAACGACCACGGCAGCGACCAACCCGCGCACCAGGCCGAGGGCAGAATCGGGGTAGATCACCCCGGTCAGGTAGTGGTCTATGAACCCGGTCGAGGGCAGCCCCGCTTCGCCGGCACGATGCCGCGCCCAGTTCTCGGCATCGGTGAGCGGGCACCACAGCCCCAAGCCCACCGAGGCGAGTCCCCACCCCACGGCCGCGAGGTGGAGCACGACGGTGCGTGGCCACCGCCAGGCGATGAACCCACCGAACGTCAGATACAGCAGGAACAGCAGATGCAGGACCGCTATGCCGTCGGCCAGAACCCGATAGGGCATGTGTCCAGCGTAAATCGGTCGGGTTCACCAATCTGCCGATCTGGAACACGGCGATATCGGACACTCGAAGCGAGAAGCACCCGTTCGACGGAAGGACGCCATCGGTGAGCACGAGCATGACCGACGAGGCCGCCAACGTATTCGCCGATCCGACGGCCTACGCCGACGAGCCGCGACTCCACGCGGCGATGGCCCACCTCCGGGCGCACAACCCGGTCGCCTACGTCGACAAAGCCCCCTACCGGCCGTTCTACGCGATCACCAGACACGCCGACATCATGGACATCGAGCGCGACAACAACCTCTGGCTCAGCGAGCCCCGCCCGGTGCTGGTGACCGCAGTGGCCGACGACTTCGCCAAGTCGCAGCTCGAGTCCGGAGCGGGGTTGCGCACCCTGATCCACATGGACGACCCCCACCACAAGAAGGTGCGGGCGATCGGCCAGGACTGGTTCCGGCCGAAGGCGTTGCGCGAGCTACAAGTCCAGGTGGACGCACTGGCGAAACGCTACGTCGACAAGATGGCCGAGATCGGTCCGGAATGCGATTTCGTCGAGGACATCGCCATCCACTTTCCGCTGTACGTCATCCTGTCGTTACTGGGGTTACCCGAAGAGGACTTCCCCCGGATGCACCAGCTGACCCAGGAGATGTTCGGCGCCGACGACGAGGAGTACCAGCGCGGCACCACGCTCGAGGAGCGGATGGCGACGCTGCTGGACTTCTTCGACTACTTCAGCAAACTGACCGCCTCCCGGCGCGCGAATCCCACCGGCGACCTGGCATCGGCAATCGCCAACGGCCGGATCGACGGCGAGCCCCTCTCCGACGTCGACACCGCCTCCTACTACGTGATCGTCGCCAGCGCCGGCCACGACACCACCAAGGACGCGATCTCCGGAGGCCTGCGCGCACTCATCGAGAACCCCCACGAACTCGACCGCCTCCGCCACGACCCCGAACTCATCGACACCGCGGTGGAGGAGATGATCCGCTGGACCACGCCGGTCAAGGAATTCATGCGCACGGCCGCCGCGGACACCTCGGTGCGTGGCGTACCGATCGCCAAG
The DNA here is from genome assembly GCF_009872315.1 of Gordonia sp. YY1. Classification (NCBI taxonomy): domain Bacteria; kingdom Bacillati; phylum Actinomycetota; class Actinomycetes; order Mycobacteriales; family Gordoniaceae; genus Gordonia; species Gordonia sp. YY1. The sequence goes on from NZ_WXYI01000006.1 coordinate 214,413, forward strand.
GGCGAATCCGTCTATCTCGCTTACACTTCCGGAAACCGGGACGAAGAGATCTTCGACGACCCGTTCACCTTCGACGTCGGACGCTTCCCGAACAAGCACCTCGCGTTCGGTTACGGCGTGCACTTCTGCCTGGGCGCAGCGCTGGCGCGGATGGAGATGCGAAGTCTGTTCAGCGCACTGATCCCGCGACTGGATTCGATCGAGCTGGCCGGCGAACCCGAACTGGCCGCGACGGTGTTCGTCGGCGGGCTCAAGCACCTGCCGATCCGGTACTCGATCCGCTGACACCTCACGTATCGAACCCGGCCGAATTGGGTACGCCGCCCCCATGACCCACTTCGACTTCTACTTCGATCCGGTATGCCCCTTCGCCTGGGCCGCGTCGCGTTGGCTCCTCGACCGCGCGAACGCCCACGATGCGGATGTCGACTGGCACCTCATGAGTCTCGCGATCCTGAACGAGGACGAGGAGCCGGATTCCGACGAACAGCGCCGCCGACTCGAGACGGCACTCCGGCTGGGACGCGTCGTCGCGGCCGCCACCGACAAGGCCGGCGCCGACGTCATCGAGCCGCTCTACTCTGCGCTCGGCAGACGTATCCACTTCGCGGGCGACGAGGTGACCCCGACGGTCGTCGCCGAGGCGCTGGCCGAGGCAGGACTCCCGGCCGAGCTGGCCGACGCCATGGACGACGCCTCCTTCGACGACGCGGTGCGCGCGTCCCACGAACGCAGCCAAGAATCGCTCGGCGAGGACGGCGGCAGCCCGATCCTCGGCATCGACGGCACCTACTTCTTCGGACCGGTGCTCGCCGACATCCCGACCGGCGATGAGGCCGAGACCCTGTACACCTCGCTCGTCGCCATCGCCGGCACGACGTTCGCGCAGATGAAACGGCCGGCCGATCCGCCGACCTTCACCGCGTGAGTCAGTCGATCTGCACGTCGACCCGCTCGTCGTAGAAGCAGATCAGGTCCCGCACCGGTTCGGCGTCGGGCAGCGGATCGGTGTAGGTCCAGGCGACGTCGGGAACGACCTCGTCGCCGACCACCGCCGACCAGTACGTCGCCTGACCTTTGTACGCACACACGGTGACGGTGTCGGAGCGTTGCAGGACATCCATCCGGACGTCCTCGCGCGGGATGTAGTGCCGCGCCGGGAGGTGTGTTTCCAGCAGGAGCGTCGGGTTGTGACTCTCCGCCAGCACGGTGTCCCCGATGCGCACGACGATGTGCCTGCTGGTGGCGAGGCAGTCGATTCGTTTGTACGGGTCGTGCGCATGACCCATCGCGATCTGTTCTTCCTCGCGCCATTCGTCGAACGCGTCCCAGTCGAGGAGTACATAGTCGGCGAGATCAGGGTCGTCGAGCCGAAACCCAGCTCCGACCAGCGTCCGCGTGTCGGCCCCGATGTCGTAGGCCGCGCCGGGCGCGGTGTGCATCGAAAACGGATGCGCCGGCGTCAGGATCGGGGGGTGATCAGCGCCCGGCATCGTCGGTACGTGATGCTCGAGTGGGGCGGCGATGTCCGCGGTTCGCACCGCGTAGCACCCGACCACCCGATACGGCTCCCAGACCTGGATCGGTTCGGCCGAGTCGACGACCACCTGACCGTCGACAAACGCGCGGACCCGTCGGTGCATGTCGGTCCACCGCAGCAAACCCACCTGAGACTTCGTGACTTCATCCAGGGACGTGGCCATGGACCGATGGTCCTCCGCCTCGTGGCCTTTTGCCAGGGATCACGGCAAGTAATCGGCACTGCAGCTCAACCGACTCGGTTCTCGTCCCCGCTGATGCGAGGATGAGACAGTGGCCCATCCAACGGACACCGAACCTCCCACCGGACATCCCGGCGCCGACGATGCCGCGTGGAACCGCGCTGAACGCGACGAAACCGAGACCCAGCGCCTCGACCGCAACTGGAATTCCCTGCTACAAGAGCTGCGTGTCGTGCAGACCGGCGTGCAGATCCTGACCGGGTTTCTGCTGACCATGCCGTTCCAGAGCCGCTTCGAGGACCTCGGTGGTGGCCTGCGCGTCGTCTACCTGATCACCGTGTCCTTCGCGGTCGGCGCCGCCATCCTGCTCGCCGCACCGGTCGCACTGCACCGCGCGCTGTTCCGCCGGCACCAGCTCGCGCTCATCGTCGCCCTCGCGCATTACATGGCCTTCGCCGGGCTGACACTCCTCGGGCTGGCGCTGTCCGGCGCGATCACCGTGGTGTTCGGTGCGACCGCCGGTCCGGTACCGGCAGTCGTGGCGGGGTGCTGCACGTTCGTCGTGTTCTCGATGGCGTGGATCGTCCTGCCTCTGACCGCACGTGGCATGACCGACCCTCCCGACGACGATGCGACCCCGCGCGAGCGCGGTCATTGACATCTCGCTCTCCGCGCGGGTAGGCAGACCAGATGACCACGGCGTCGCGCTTCACCGAAACCCGCTTCGACCAGGTGACCGTGCTCGCATCCACGCACGGTGGAGCGTTCCCGTACGGAAACACCGTCGTCGTGCACGGTTCCGAGGCGACGCTGGTCCTCGATCCCTCCCTCGACGTCGACCACGACCCCGTCGGTGCCGATGCCGTCATGATCAGCCACGCGCACGAGGACCACATCGCCGGCCTGCGCCACTTCGACACCGCGAAGTATGCGCATCACGACGAAGTCGGCGGAGTTCGTTCACTCCAGGTCCTTCTCGACGGCTACGGACTCACGCCCGAGGAACGCGCCGCGGTCGACGCCCAGATCGGTGACACCTTCGCACTCACGCCCGGCTTTCCGGACGCGCGCGGCGTCGGCGACGGGCACGTCTTCGATCTCGGGGACATCACCGCGACGGTCGTCCACCTCCCCGGCCACACCCGTGGACACTGCGGCGTCCTCGTCGAACCGACCGGTTTCTTCTACATCGCCGACATCGACCTCACTCGCTTCGGCCCGATGTACGGCGACGTCGGCAGCAGCGTCGACGACTACCTCGCCTCCATCGCGCGCGTCCGCGAGGTCGAGGCCCGGTGGTACGGCACCTTCCACCAGAAGGGAGTCGTGGAGGGCGCGAGAGTTTTTCGAGAACACCTGAAAGCGTACGAGGGCGTCATCCACCGGCGCGAGGAACGGTTGCTGGAATTCCTGGACCGGCCCCGGCGACTCGACGAGATCGTCGGGCACCGGCTCGTATACCGACCTCACGTACAGATGCCCTTCGTCGATGCCGTCGAGCGCCGCACGGCCGGATTGCACCTCGAACGGCTCATCCGACACGGGCAGGTCGCACGCACGAACGACGGGTCGTATCACCGGATGTGACATGTTCGGCATTTCAGCTACCCTTCAACATCGCCGGGCTACCGTCGCAGCGTGAACACAATCAACGGCCTGCCCATTCACCCGCTCCTCGTCCACGTCGTCGTGGTGCTGGTCCCACTCACCGCCCTGATGGCGATCATCGGGGTGTGCTGGCCGGCGGCACGGGCCCGCCTCGGAATCCTCACTCCCCTGGTCGCTCTGGCCGCGTTGATCTCCGTTCCACTCACCACGACTGCCGGAGAATCGCTGGAAGAGCGCGTGGGTCCGAATCCCGCGATCGAACACCACGCCGGGTTCGGCGAACAGGTCATTTACTGGGTCGGTCCGCTGTTCGCACTCGCCGTCCTCTGGTGGGCGGTTCACGACGAGCGGGTGATGGCCACCATCCACACGAGAATCCCGGCATCGGCGAAACTCTCGCAGCGGGTGACTGCACTCGTCCTGGGGGTCGCGCTGATCGTGGTGGCCGTGGGGTCGCTGTACATCGTCTACCGAACCGGCGATTCCGGCTCCCGCGCCGCCTGGTCATGACACGCACGAACACGTGAATCACGTCGGGCAGACCGAGTCCGGGCAGATACTGGAGCACATGCGCGTACTGGTCGTCGAGGACGATCCGCGGGCCACCGAGACCCTGCGGCGGACCCTGCGGGCCGAGGGCTGGGCCGTCGACACCGCCGCCGACGGCGTCGCGGGTGTCGAATCCGCCTGTGCCAGAAGTTACGACGTCATCGTCAGCGACATCATGATGCCGCGTCTCAACGGCTACGAACTCGTCCGAGAGCTGCGGCACCGCGGTGTGTGGACCCCGGTACTCATGCTCACCGCCAAGGACGGGGAGTACGACGAGGCGGACGCATTCGATCTCGGCGCCGACGACTACATGGTCAAACCGTTTTCCTTGGTCGTGCTGTCCGCGCGATTACGCGCACTCGCACGGCGCGGCGCCCCGGAACGACCGACCATCCTGCAGGCCGGATCGCTCTCGCTGGATCCGGCGCGACGAGAGGTCCGGCGTGGGGAGACACCGATCCGCCTCACCGCCCGAGAATTCGCGGTTCTCGAATACCTGATACGTCACAAGGGCAACGTGGTCAGCAAGACCGACATCCTGCGGGCGGTGTGGGACGAGCACTACCGTGGCGACGACAACATCGTCGAGGTGTACGTCGGCTACCTCCGCCGACACATCGACACCCCTTTCGGGGTTCGCGCGATCGAAACCGTCCGCGGCGCCGGCTATCGGCTCGCCGACAACGGCGGTGACCCCTCGACCTGATCGGCCCGCAGCGGTAACGACACCCCGATGGTGCAGCCTCCGCCGTCGGTGTCCAGCACGGTGACGGTGCCGTGATGTGCACGAACGATCTCGTCGACGATCGAGAGGCCGAGTCCGGTGCCGCCCCGGCGATCTCGCGAATCGTCGAGCCGCACAAAGCGGTCGAAGACGCGTGCACGATCGTCGACAGGAATACCCGGCCCGTCATCGGCCACACTGATCGTCACCCATTCCGGGTCGACGGCCATGGTCACCGTCACTGCGGAACGGGCATGCCGAACGGCGTTGTCGCACAGATTCCGTACCACGCGGCCGAGCTGGTCGCGGTCGCCGAGTGCACGAACCGGCAGCACGGTCGCCGAGATCTCGAGGTCGGTGGTGAGATCGAGCCGGGTGACCTCGTCGTTGACGATGTCGTCGAGATCCACTTCCTCGAATGAGGGCCGCAGTCCGTACTCGTCGGCACGGGCCAGGAGAAGAAGGTCGTCGACGAGGTCGCGCAAGCGGTGGGCCTCGGGCAGCAGGAGTGTGGACACCGTCGCGGAATCGATCGGTTCACCTGTCCGGACGGCGAGCTCCAGCAATCCCAGGATGGTGACGAGCGGGCTTCGCAGTTCGTGTGAGGAATCGCCGACGAACCTGATCTGCTGTTCGCGGGCGAAGGCCAGCGCATCGAGCATCTCGTTCATCGTCACCGCGAGCGTGGCGATCTCGTCGTCCGTGTCGGCGACCGGAACCCGTCGCGCCACACCGGATCTCGAAATCTCCGCAACCTCGGTCCGGATGGCCTCCACTGGTCGCAGTGTTCGGCCGACGAGCTCATAGGTCGTCGCCGCCGCGACGATGAGGATGATCGGGAACACCACGCAGAGGACGCCGAAAACCGTCAGCACGGTCGCGTGGATGTGTGCTTCACCGGCTCCGACGACAACGCTGAACACCTGCCCGTCCGGCGCCGTCACGCCCCGAACCACGACGCGGAACTCGTCGTCCTCTCCGGGGAATGTCGCGTCCACCGCGGTATGCCGTACCCCGGCATCCACCGGGGCCACCAGTGGCCGGACCCGTTGCCGCTCGTGGCTCGCCGCGAGCACCGACCCATCTCGGCCGACGATCTGCACGATGCCGATCGAGTCGGTCGGCTCCAGCTCGGTCGTCGCCACCGCCGCGAGCCCACCCTGCGCCAGGGCGTCGGCGATGTCTTGACTCCGTGTCGACGTCGCCGTGTCGGCGGCGTCGGTGAGCGAACGGTAGACCACGATCAGCACCAGCCCGCCGGCGATTGCCAGGGCCGCGAACAGGGTCGCCACACCGATGACAGTCAGCCGGACGCGGACACTCCGCCATCCGAATCTGCCGGACCAGATGTGTGGTGCTCTGACAGAACTCATCTCACCACCGACGCAGGCACCGGCTCACCTCCGCCAGAACGCGCTCGGTCCGCTCGATCCCCAGCGCCTGGGTCGCACCGGTGACACCGATCTCGAGTTCACCCGTCGGCGTCGGACACCCCTCGACCTGAAGCAGCCAGCGTGTCCGACGCGGCGGGAACGCGTAGAGGATTCCACCGGATGACGGCGGTGAGATCACCGGCGACCAGCCGAGCAAGACGGGTACGGGGAACAGATGGTCGTCGTCGACGGTCCGGCCCGCGAGGTCGAGCACTTCCTCCATGGGCGCCGATGCGGCGCGAATGCACCTGCGACGCAAGGCGACCGAAGTATCTCGATCCTCGCCCACCGACAGCGGGGTGATCACCGCGAGCACGTGGTTTTCGACGACGCCCTCCGCACCCGGGGGACGCTTGGACACCGTCGTGGCGGCCAGGACACCGGGTTGTCCGGTCATGTCCGCCAGCGCCCTGGCCACCACGTCTCCGAAGGCCTCGAACGGCGTCATGTGTTCCGCTGCCGCTCGGCTTCGGAAACGCATGTAGGTGTCCGCATCGACCAACCCGCGACGACGGATCGCGCCATCGATCGGCCACGTCGCCGGGTCGACGCCGCCCAGTTCGAAAGCCGAATCGCTCTGCTGTACGAGCAACTCTTTCCAGAAGTTGTGCAGTTCGAAGCCTTCGTCGTCGCCTGCCGTACTCGCCGGATCCAACTCCGCAGACGGCCCCTCCGGAGTCAGGGCCCCGCCCGTCATCAGCGCTTCGGCGTCGCGGGCGAGCACCCCCAGCGAACGCCCGTCCACCGCGATGTGGTGCATCACCGCGACCGCACCCATGACGAGGCCGTCCGGCCCCTCGAGGAGACGCACTGCCAGCGGTGGCGCCACCCGCACGTCCAGGGTTGCCGCCATCTCCTTCGCTTCCGCTCGTAGGCGTTCCCGATCCGGGATGTCCACCACCTCGATCCGGGACACGACCGCATCGAGCGGTACGTCGCGCGCTGTTCGCCGGATCGGCCCCGTCGGGGTGTCGGGGAACGTGGACCGAAGTGACCGGTGCCGTTCGAGGAGGGCACCGATGAGCGCCGATGTCTCCGCCACCCCCGGGCGGTCCCACGACGAGGGGACCCAGGCGACGCAGATCAATTGCGCGACAGGGTGGCCCGGCTCGCGCACCACAGTTCGCTCAGCAGGCGTCAGGGGGCGTTCGGCGGCGTCGCCGTCTCCGGCAGGCTCGTCTCGCTCGTCACGCACCCGCGGTGTCCGCTGCGCCATCTGCTCGGCGAGAGACGCGAGGTCGGGCGAGGTCAGCACGTCGTTCGGTCCGATCTCCGGATAACCTGCCTCGGCGAGTCCCTGAGCGACCCGCATGACCGCCAGCGAGTCGCCGCCCTGCTCCACGAACCCCATCATCGGATCGATCGATTCGACACCCAGGACCTCGCCGACCACGCGTAGCAGCAGTGCCTCGTGGGGGCCGACCGCCCCGCGGGTCGGATCGTTCACCGGCAACGGAAGATGCTGCAATGCAGCGAGACTCAGTTTCCCGCTGACGGCACGCGGCATCTCGTCGAGGATGACGACCAGCGCCGGCACCATGTACGACGGCAGCATCCGAGCCAGTTCCCGACGAATCGCTCGTCGGCCGGGTGGACGGGAGATGTCTTCGGGGACCACGAAGGACACGATCCCGGCGCGCCCTGACTGCAGGTCACGGAGTGTCGTCGCGCAGCGCCGGACCCCGTCACACCGCATCAGTGCGGCATCGATCTCACCGAGTTCGATGCGCAGGCCGCGCAACTTGACCTGCCCGTCCCGCCGGCCGAGTATCCGCAGATCCCCGCTTTCGGTCCACGTGGCGACGTCACCGGTCCGGTACATGACCGGATCGTCGGAGATGGTGCAGTCGACGAAGGCTTCATCGGTCTGTTCGGGGTCGTCGAGATAACCGTCCGCCACTTGCGGTCCCGCACAATGCACGGTACCGAGGGCGCCTGGTGGCTGGGGACGGCCGCGCCGGTCCAATACGGACTCGGTCACCCCGACCATCGGCGGACCCACGGTGATCTCCCCGTGCGTCGAGAGAGGTCCGGAGATGTTGATGCTGCATCGGGTTTCGGTGGGCCCATATGCATTTCGCACCGGTACACGTGCGCTCCACTTGTCCACGAGACAAGCCTGCGGCGGCTCACCGCCGACGATCACCTGGGTGAACCCGTCCGCGAGGTCGACCGGTAAGGTCTCGAGCACCGACGGCGTCATGATGATGTGGGTGACGCCGTGCCTGCGGATGAGATCGGCGAGCGGGTCACCTCCCTGGGTGGATGCGGGCGCGATGACCAGCGTCGCCCCGGTCGCCACGGCGGACAGCATCTCGACGATCCCGGTGTCGAAGGTCGGGGACGAGACATGCAGCAGGCGTGACCGAGACGTCAGCGCATACGACGCCCGGATCTCGGCAACGAGCGCGGGGAACCCGCGGTGCGGTATCACCACACCCTTCGGACGGCCGGTGGAACCCGAGGTGAAGAGGATGTATGCAGCGTCGTCGGGGCCGCGGTCGTATCCCGCCGGCCGCCGCTGCGCCACCTCGTCGAACGTTGTTGCGGCGCACTGATTTCCGTCGTCGAGCACCAGCCAGCGGATGCCGTCCTCGACGGCGTCCGGACCACACAGTCCGATCCGCGCACCGCAACGGGCAAGGAGCGCTTGCGTTCTCGCCTCAGGAGCGGCCGGGTCGCCCAGAGGCACCCAGACGCCGCCGACCATGAGTACCGACCAGAACGCCACCACCGACGCCGCCGATCTCCCGACGGCCACCGCCACCGGATCACCGGCCTGCACACCCTCGGCCTGGAGCCGCCTCACACAATGACTCACCCGCTCCGCGAGCTCCGCACGGGACCACTCGACCTCGCCGTCGACGAGCGCGGCGGCCGACGGATCCGCCGTGCAGTACTCGGCGAACAGGCCGACGGTGGGGACGAACGGTGGCGCGGGCGGGCCGCTGCGTCGCCGGAAGCGGTCCCACTCGCCTTCCACGAAGACCGCATCGTCCGGGATGGCCACCCCGTCGTCGATCTCGCGAACAAACGCCGTCAGGTAGGTGTCGTATCGCGCGGCCAGCGTATCCAGCGCGCCGGCGTCGAAGGCCGCCGCCGGTGCCTCCCAGGTGACCGCCCGCTCACCGAACTGATCGGCAGGGTGCATCGTCACCGCGACATCGCCGACGGGGCCGGTGCGCATCACCTCCAGGCACCAGTGGAGACCGTCGACGACCGGCGGCGAGAAGGTGGGCAACAGGTTGACCACCACACCGAAGGCGGTGGTTCCCCGGCGACCACGCAACATGTCCTCGCGCGGGTAGAGCTGGTGTCGCAACGCGTCGATCACCGCCGACGACACGGACTCGACCGCTCCCGCCGCCGCGAGGTCGCCGATCCCGTTCAGCGTCAGCGGCACGACGTTCGACAACGGTTGCACGGCGCGTCGACGCACCGCCGAGGTGCGGGCGGCGACCGGCAGCGCGAGTCCCACGTCGGGAGTGTCGAGCAGGCGAGCGCACAGACCCGCCAACGCGGCGACGAGCTCCTCCGACCCGGCGGTCCGCGGGCTCGTCAATCGTCGTGTCACCCGGGTGATCTCCGACGTCATCCGCGGGGCCGCACCCGACAGCAGTGACGGTTCGTGCTCGTCGAGAACGGTTTTCCAGTGCCGCGCATCGGATTCCCGACGGGGCGAGTCGGCGTACCGCTTCTCGTCGGCCGCCAGTTGATCGGCGCCCGCGACGGGCAGATCGTCCGGAGCGGCGATGCCGCCGTACACGTCGGCGACATGTCCCATGACACGCAAGACCCCGGCGCCGTCGGTCAGGACGTGGTGCACACGCACCACCCACCGGTGATGATCCCCGGCCAGACGGTGCAACTCGCTGCGAAACAGCGGCATGGTGAGGTCTGCACCGTCGCCAGCATCGACGAACTGCTGCGCGCGGTGGTCACTCTCGGCTTCCGGATCGGGGAATCGCGAGAGATCGACTCGGACAACGGGCTCGATCGAGGAGCCGGCACGCCGGATCGGTTCTGCAGCGACACCATCCGATGGTGTCAGCTCGGCCGGCGAGTGTCCGGCCGGAATGTGTACGTCATTCCACCCGACGTGATCGAGCACCCCACGCGTCGCATCCAGCAGACGCGGACCATCGAGGGGACCACGGAGGGTGAGCCCGAATGCGACGACGTGCGAAACGCCCGGCTGCAACATCTGGGACATCCACAGCGCGCGGCGCGTCGCCGTCATCGACGATCGTCCTCGAACGGGTTCCCGTCGGGCGATCGTCGGCAGCGTTTCTCAACCGAGTCCACACTCCGAACGTAGCCGCGCCGAGTTGAAGGTCGGCTGAAGTACCAGGTACACCGACATTTCCGGCAACGCTGCGACGAACCGATCACGCCCCGAGTGCTCTGGCGAACATGGGCCAGGACTCGTGCATCTGGTCCTGCCAGTAACCCCACGAGTGGGTGCCCACCGCCGGGAAACGCACGTTGGCGGGGATGCGGAGAGCCGCGAGACGCTGGGCCAGGGTGACCGTGCAGGTCCGGGCCGCCGCCTCGCTGATCCCGCCGACGGTCACCTGGGCGGCGAGTCTGCCCACGTCCCCGCGGACGGAACGGTCGGCCGGGTTGTCATGCCCGCCCGGCACACCGGTGGCCGCGCTGATCCACAGCGCCGGCGTACGACGAGCGAGCTTGTACGCGTTGACGACCGGGTCCTGCGCAGCCCATTCAGGATCCCCGGGCAGCCCGTACATGTTCGTCGCATCGGCCCCGTACGGGACGAATGCGACATTCCTCAGCATGAGCTGCCCCGTCGGCGTCACGGTGTCGGCACAGCCCGAGTGGGCGCCGACCGCGCGGTACAGACCGGGATGGTTCTCCGCGAGACGGATCACCGAGTTTCCCGACATCGAGATCCCGGCGATACCGCGGGCCCGCCCGCGGCTGTACCCGCCGTGTGCCCCTTCGAAGGTGGAGGGCAGTTCCGAGGTCAGGAACGTCTCCCAGCGCAACGGTCGAGACGTCTTCACCTGGTACCGGAAGTTGGCCGCCGGATCCACGCGTCGCCAGTTGGCGTAGTAGCTGGCGGCGCCGCCGATCGGAGTGACGGTCCAGACGTTCTTGTTCGCGTAGAAGGCGTTCGCATCGGTGGCATGCGTCCAGTCGTCGTTCTCCTCCCCGCCAGACGATCCGTTGAGCAGGTACATCACCGGCGCGCTCTGATTGCGGTTGGCCGGCGTCTGCACGAGGAGCGGGACCTGGGTCTGCATGGAGGGCGACCACACCGACGCCACGAAGTTGCGTGGTGATGTCCAGGTCTGACGGTAGGGCGCCCCTGGGGACGCATGCGCGTACCGCACCCCGTCGAGTGTTCGGGCGTCCGCCGCACCGGCGCCGGAGGCGAGTAGTCCGACGACCAGTGCGATCACTGCGGAGATCGAGACGATGCCGGCGAATCCGGCCGGTGACCTGCGGTTCATGCGAATGCTCCCGTGTCGGCGTGTGCCGGAGCGCGAGCTCCGTGCTTCGCCATCGTAGCCACGCCCGGACCGGACCCCGGGGACATGTTGGTCAGTCGTCCCGGTTCGCCCTGCTCACGCGGTCGACGATGCGTCGCCGCTCCACACCCACCCCGTCACCGGGGATCGGACCGCGTACTACCGTGTGTGGTGATATTCGGACTCGGAGGTTTCACTGTGAAGAACATCGGCGTCATCGGCGGCGGCACCATGGGAGCGGGCATCGCGGAGGTGTGCGCGAAGTCCGGCAGCGATGTCGTGATCATCGAGGTCAAGCAGGAATTCGCCGACGCCGCACGTGCGCGTGTCGAGAAGTCCCTGGCCCGCGCCGTCAGCAAGAGCAAGCTCAGTCAGGAAGATGCCGACGCCGCTCTCGGCCGGCTGCGCGTCAGCCTCGACTACGCCGACCTCGCCGACCGCGATCTGGTCATCGAGGCCGCACCCGAGAACGAGCAGCTCAAGCGCGACATCTTCGCACGCCTCGACGAGGCCGTCGGCGAGAACACCATCCTCGCCACCAACACGTCGTCGATCCCGATCATCAAGGTCGCGACCGCCACCAAGCGTCCCGAGCGCGTCGTGGGCGTCCACTTCTTCAATCCGGTGCCGGTGATGCCACTGGTCGAGATCATCTCGACCCTGGTCACCACCCCGGAGACCGCCGACGCCGTCAGCGCCTACGTCAAGGACGTCCTCGGCAAGAATCCGGTCAATGCCGGTGACCGTTCGGGCTTCATCGTCAACGCCCTGCTCATCCCCTACCTCTGCCAGGCGATCCGGATGTACGACTCCGGCTACGCCTCGGCCGAGGACATCGACACCGCCATGAAGGGCGGCTGCGGCTATCCCATGGGTCCGCTGACGCTCGTCGACACCATCGGCCTCGACATCACCCTCGCGGCCGCCGAGTCGTTGTACGACGAGTTCGCCGAGCCGCACTTCGCGCCTCCGGCACTGCTGCGGCGCATGGTCGACGCCGGTCACCTGGGACGCAAGTCCGGACGTGGCTTCTACAGCTACTGAACCGTTTCCGACGAATCCGGCTGAACGCCCCCGACGACGCCACCGCGTCACCGGGGGCGTTTTGTCGTCATGACGAGGTTCGCCGGATCGTGAACCACGGGTGTGACTCACCTCACTTGGCCCGAGAACTGTTGTCGCGCAACGAATCCGTGAGCCCGGCGACCGTCGATTCACGATCACGGGTTACAGACGAGGACCCGGTGGCAACACTCGGGGTGTACGCATCCCACAGCGGATGAGAAGGGAGCGAGACCAATGACAGTTTCCACCACCACCATCCACCAGCAACTTCGTGCAATCCTCGCGATGACCCACACCGAGATCCAGATCGCCGAGACGCGCCAGGCCCAGGCCCGGACCGACGCGATCCGCAAGGAACTCTCCGAGAACGCGGAGAAGGCGCGGAAGCGTGCCGAGGCGATCGAGGCCGCTCTTCGCGACCGCGGCGGACTCGTCGATGTCGTCCGACCCGTTCTCGGTCGCGTCGGCGCGATGGCCAAGACCCTTGTGGAGCAGGCCCAACCGCTCGACGAGGCACTCCTCGACGACCTCGCCCTGGAGCAGCGACTCCTCGCACGCTCGACGTATCTCAAGGCCCTCGCGACCGGCCAGGAGGACACGGAGCTCGTCGACCTGGCCGAACGGCTGGTCGTGGCCCACACCGCGACGGTCAACTGGCTGACCACGGTCCTCGCCGAAGAGGCGCTGGGCGGACCTACGGCACTGCGCCGGGGACCGACCCAGTGGGCGAGCGGACTCGCGGCACGCGCGCTCACCGCACCGGCGAACGGCGCATCGTGGGCCATTGACCGGACCGCCGACTTCGCGCGCCAGATCCCGGACCCGATCGCCGTGGTGCGCAGCCGTTTCGCGAGCGCCGTCGATGACGCGGCCGACGCCGCCTCGCGTGCCGGTGACGCGATCGAGAACGCCGGTACCGCGGTCTCGAAGACGGTGGCCGCCGGCCGCGACGCAGCCCTGGAGGCAGTCGAGGACAGTGCGCGCGACAGCGGCGCCGTCGGCGCAGCGGACGCGCTCCACCAGCTCCGCGAGTTCACCGGCACCGTCGACTCCGCGGATCTGCCGATCGATGGTTACGCCGACCTCAACGTCGGCGATGCCGTCGCCGCCGTCAAGGAACTGACGGCACCGGCCGAACTCCGCGTGACCCTCGCCTACGAGGAGACCCACAAGAACCGTCAGCGGGTCGTCTCGGCCATCGAGATCCGATTCGCCGAACTCGCCAAGGAACTGGTCGGCATCGACAGCTGATCGGCCCTACCGGCCAACACGACGGCCGCCATCCCAGCGGATGGCGGCCGTCGTCGCATGCTGTCACCGGTACGCCGGGGCCGTTGACACGAACCCACGGTTCTGACATTTTTGATCACACCCGTTGTCACATCAGGACGCGGGCCGAGCCGATCCGGGGGTCAGATGTCTCAGCAGAAACGCACGATGACGCGAGTCGAGATGGACAACATCGACAGCAGTTTCTTCGCGCGATCACTGTTGTCGATGGGGCAGACCATGAGTACGACAAACGTGATCATGCAGCTCGCCAACCCCGCCGTAGGCTACGGCGTCGCACGCAGCAAGGTCGAGAACGGGCGCCTCGACAAGCATCCGGTGAAACGTGCCCGCACCACCGCGTCGTACCTGGCGGTCGCCGCGATGGGCAACGCCGACGACCGACGGCGCTACCGACAGGCGGTCAACGGACAGCACGCCCAGGTGCGCTCGGACGCCGACAGCCCGGTGGAGTACAACGCGATGAACCCCGACCTCCAGCTCTGGGTCGCCGCCTGCCTCTACTTCGGGTGGGAGGACATCTACGAGCGCGTGCACGGCCCACTGCACGGCGCCGAACGTGAGGAGTTCTACCAGCAGGGCAAGGTGTGCGGTACAACGTTGCAGATGCCCGCCGAGGCCTGGCCGGAGAGCCGCGATGCCTTCGACGAGTACTGGGACTCGCAGGTCGCCCGCATCGAGATCAGCGACGAGATCCGGGACTTCCTCCTCGACATCGCCAACTTCGGCTACGCACCCAAGGCGATCCAGGACCGTTACGGTCCGGTCAAGCTCCGGCGGACGATCGGCTACCTCCCCGAACCGTTCCGGAAGGCCCTTCGGGTGGACTGGACCGACGAGGACCAGAAGTGGTTCGACGAGTACGTCGGCAAACTGGTCGAGGCCGAGCGCAAAAAGCCACTCTGGTTGTCGCAGATCGCTTTTCACATTCTCCTGCGCGACGTCCGCCTGCGTTGCCGGCTCGGCCGTCCGCTCGTCTGACGCCGTCCGACACACGCGTGCGGTGTGCGAGGAGCGATAGCGACGAGCCTCCTCGCTCCCTGAGGTGTGAGGAGCGATAGCGACGAGCCTCCTGGCTCCCTGAGGTGCGAGGAGCGATAGCGACGAGCCTCCTCGCTCCCTGAGGTGCGAGGAGCGAAAGCGACGAACCTCCTCGCTCCCTGAGGTGCGAGGAGCGAAAGCGACGAGACGGTCCTATAGCTTGTCAAGGGTTCCGAGGTCGGTGGTGAGGTCGCGGAACACTTCGCGGGCGATGTAGCGCTTGAG
>NZ_WXYI01000060.1:0-704 GCF_009872315.1 Gordonia sp. YY1
CAGGGGATGACCGCCGACGATGTGGTGATCGCGGTGTTGCCGTTCTTCCACATCTACGGCATGACGGTGTTGCTGAACGCGGCGCTGTTCAACCGTGCCTCGCTCGTCGTGATGCCGAAGTTCGACCTGGTGGAGTTCCTGGAGAGCATCCAGAACCACAAGGTGACGATGGCCTACATCGCGCCGCCGGTCGCGGTGGCGCTGGCCAAGCATCCGATCGTGGACGACTACGACCTGTCGTCGTTGCACACGATGATGTCGGGTGCGGCCCCGCTCGATGACGAGCTGGGTCAGGCGGTCGCCAAGCGTCTGGACCTGCACATGCTGCAGGGCTACGGCATGAGCGAGCTGTCCCCGGTGTCCCACATCATCCCGTTCGACACCCAGGCGACGCTGGGTCGTGAGGATCCGCCGTTGTCCTCGACGGGGTGGCCGGTGCCGAACACGGTGAACAAGATCGTCGACCCGGGCACCGGTGAGGATCTTGCGTTGCCGCAGGAAGGGCTTTCCGAGCCCGGTGAGTTGTGGGTGCAGGGGCCGAACGTGATGCTCGGCTATCTCAACAACGAGCAGGCCACCGCCGACACCATCGACGCCGACGGCTTTCTCCACACCGGCGATCTCGCGCAGGTCGACCCGACCGGTTGCGTGTACATCGTCGACCGCCTCAAGGAGCTCATCAAGTACAAGGGCTACCAGGTGCC
>NZ_WXYI01000061.1:0-686 GCF_009872315.1 Gordonia sp. YY1
GTGTGGGAGTTGTTCTGGCCGTTGATGGTTGGTGCTTCGGTGGTGGTGGCGGAGCCGGGTGGGCATCGGGATCCGTGGTATGTGGCGTCGGTGGTGGAGCGGTTTGGGGTGTCGGTGTGTCATTTTGTGCCGTCGATGTTGTCGGTGTTTGTGGATGCGCTGGGTGGGGATCGGGGTGCTGGTGGTGGGTTGGGGTCGTTGCGGCAGGTGTTTTGTTCGGGTGAGGCGTTGGGTGTGGCGGGTGTTGAGGGGTTGCGGGGGTTGGTGCCGGGTGTGCGGGTGGTGAATTTGTATGGGCCGACTGAGGCGGCGGTGGATGTGACGTCGTATGTGGTGTCTGGTGGTGAGGTGGTGGTGCCGATTGGTCGTGCGGTGCCGAATGTGTCGGTGTGGGTGTTGGATTCGCGGTTGCGGCCGGTGCCGGTGGGTGTGGTGGGTGAGTTGTATCTGGGTGGGGTGCAGGTGGCTCGGGGGTATGCGTCGCGGTCGGGGTTGACTGCGGAGCGGTTTGTGGCGGATCCGTGTGGTGGGGTTGGGTCGCGGTTGTATCGGACGGGTGATCGGGTGCGGTGGTCGGGTGTGGGTGAGTTGGAGTATGTGGGGCGTAGTGATTTTCAGGTGAAGTTGCGGGGGCAGCGGATCGAGTTGGGGGAGATCGAGTCGGTCCTGCAGACCGCACCCGGGGT
>NZ_WXYI01000062.1:0-668 GCF_009872315.1 Gordonia sp. YY1
TGTAATGACCAGGGACGTTGTGGACGGTGTGGCGCCAGTGAATAGGTGAGGACCTCCGGTATCGGTGTGGTTACCACAACACACGCCGCTACCAAGAGGTCCTCATGTCCCACGCTAATGCCTTACTGACCCCAAAGGGGCGTCTGAAACTCGCTTCGGTGATCATCGATGAGGGCTGGTCGATCCGCCGAGCCGCCGAACGGTTCCAGTGCTCGCCCACCACAGCCAAGAAATGGGCCGACCGCTATCGGGACGGCGGGCCCGCGGCGATGGCTGATCGATCCAGCCGACCCCACCGCAGCCCCAATCGGACCCCCACACGCTGCGAACGGCGAATCATCAACCTGCGCTTCACCCGCCGCTGGGGACCACACCGCATCGCCTACCACCTCCAACTGCCCTGCAGCACCGTCGGAGCGGTGTTACGCCGGTATCAGATGCCGCTGCTACGGCATCTCGACCACAACACGGGCTTGGTCGTCCGCCGGCCTCGACCACGCCGTTACGAGCATCCAGAGCCCGGCGACATGATCCACGTCGATATCAAGAAACTCGGCCGGATCCCCAACGGCGGCGGACACCGCAAACTCGGACGCACGATCGGTAACCGCAACAACAAGAAGAACGGTCGCGGCTACGCCTTCGTTCATCACGCCGTTGATGACCAC
>NZ_WXYI01000063.1:0-638 GCF_009872315.1 Gordonia sp. YY1
GTGGCTTCGGCGTCGGAGGCGTTGCGTAGGTCGATGATCTGGCGCAGCTGAAGGCGCGACTGATCGCCGGACGCCTCGTCGGGCCCGTGGATCTCGGTGCGCACCTGTTCAAGGTGCTCGGCGAACCGTCGGGGTATGTCGGGTCGCCGGTTCACACGTTCGGGGTTGGGTGGTGCGCCGGGTTCGGCGTTGAGTTGCCAGGTGCAACGGCCTTCGTCGGGTCCTTCCCGCACCATGCGGGTGGTGTATTGGCCGGGCTGGTCGCCGACCATGCGGTTGTGTTTCGGGCATGCGGGTGCGAGGTCGGTGATGTCGGTGAGGCCACCGAGACCCCAGTCGAGTTGCGCGTGGTGCATTTCCACGTGTGCGGCGGATAGGTCGCAGTCGGGTGTGGAGCAGACCTCGCCGTCGGGTCGGGCGAAGGACACGAGTCGTTGTTCGCGGGTGGCCAGGCGTTTGCCGCGTCCGAAGTAGAGCGGGACGGCGGTGGCGTCTTTGAACACGGCCAGCCAGGGTTGGGCGTCGGCGGCCATGTCGATGAGGTCGGGGATGGGGATCAGCGTGCCGGTGGCGGTGGTGGCGAACCCGGCTTCGCGGATCAGATCGTTGAGGTCGGCTTTGACGATCACCTGTATCGG
>NZ_WXYI01000064.1:0-596 GCF_009872315.1 Gordonia sp. YY1
CACTGGTGCGGTGGTGCACAGGTCGCGGATCTGGTTACCGATCCGGGTGGCCTCTTCCACCGCCGAAGTCCGTGCCAGGGTGAGCATTCGGATCGATTCGACAGCGCCGCGGGTGTCTTTGGCGACCGCGGTGGCACGCCCGGTGATGACCGCCATCGCCGCGGCATAGGCGTCGAGTTGATCGGTCTTGCCGTGGGCGTAACGGCGCGGTAGGTCCGGGGTGTTGACCTCGATGACCGTCACCCCATGGTCGGTGAGCATGCGGGTCAATCCGGCCCCGTAGGAGGCGCTGGACTCCACCGCGGCGTGCTCGATCCGGCCGAAACCACAGGCCCACTGCCACATCTCGGTGTAGCCGGCAGTGGTGGTCGGGAACTCCCGATCGACCAGTGGGCGGCCGTCGGCGGCGACAATGGCGGCGTGGTGGGTGCGTTGATGGGTATCCACGCCCAGGACAACGACTTGCGTATCGATCATGGTCGGGGTCATCGTGGTGGTGTCTCCTTCACACTCGCGTGTTGGATGACCTCACCGGGGCGGGTGGACAGGACAGTGAAGAGTCACGGCCCACCAGCCAGACAGGGTCCTAATCAAGT
>NZ_WXYI01000065.1:0-549 GCF_009872315.1 Gordonia sp. YY1
CGGCTCCTGGTACCAAGGCATCCACCGAACGCCCTTACACACTTACAACAACACCTACAAACCACCCCCACCACACAGTCAACAACCGTCAACGGGGATCGAATGTAGACATCACAAAACATACATTTCTGCTAAATCACAGACCAGCACCCCAACACACGGTCGGAGCATTGGTTTGAAATAAAGATGCTCGCATCCACTATGCACTTCTCAAACAACACACACCATCCCACCACCCACACCTCCATGCCCCATCACAGGACACCTCAACAGCATGACCGGTCGAACAGCTAGGTCAGAGACAACACTCGCGTGTTCTCTCAGAACCCCGATAGCGTGACAATGAACCCGCCGGCCTCACAGCTCTGGCGGCGACCCCCGATACCTCCACCTGATGTGGAAGCGGTGAGCCTGTCTGATGTTTCACCCTCGAACACACACCCACCGCACAGACATACGCCGGCAGAAATGGGTGATGTTGTGTGCTCCTTAGAAAGGAGGTGATCCAGCCGCACCTTCCGGTACGGCTACCTTGTTACGACTTCGTCC
>NZ_WXYI01000066.1:0-547 GCF_009872315.1 Gordonia sp. YY1
GTCGACTACGAGAACACCGCAGTCACCGAGCCCGAAGCCGCATAGAGGAGTCCTCCACGATTCCGGGGGAACCACAGGGGCGAAGTCTTCGCCGACGATGTCGTTGCCGCCGCACTCATCGACCGCCTCGTCCACCACGCCGAGGTCATCACCATCGACGGCGACTCCTACCGCACCAAGACCCGACGACAACTCGTCAACGCCGACCAGTAACCACACCAAAAGGGGGTCAAATTTCAACCGTCGATAAGGGGTCAGTTTTCGGCCGCCGTTGACAGATAGCCGTTTGCGCGGTCTCGATGGTGTCGAAGGCGCCAGTCTCGTCGAGAAGCTCCCGGCGCAATGTGCGATGGAATCGTTCGATTTTGCCGGTCGTGGTCGGTGACCGGCGTTTGGTCAACCGCGCGGTGATGCCGTACTCGCGACACGTCCGCTCGAAGAGCACCTCAACCGGCAACGGCCGCGTGTGTCTGTGGTTCCCCCGGAATCGTGGAGGACTCCTCTATGCGGCTTCGGGCTCGGTGACTGCGGTGTTCTCGTAGTCGAC
>NZ_WXYI01000067.1:0-547 GCF_009872315.1 Gordonia sp. YY1
ACATTCTTGGATAGTTAGAACACCACAGACCAATAGCACCGTTGTTATGCCAATCAGTTTCATACTGAAGAAATCTTTCGTCCAAAGACTCTATCACAGCTTTTGTTCTATGATAGAGCGGATGTTCTTCATATTCAATTTGAAGAAGTTTAAACATTACCAAGCACCTTTATTTTCAAGGTAAGCATCAATTACCCCATGAACACTAGAGTAGTCCATATCAGGGTACACGGTTAAAATATTGTCGTAGCAATCTGAATGCGTCTTGTGTTTTGATCTTTTACTACCAAAAACAGCAAAATAACTCTTACTTGTCATTCGTGCTTGCTTAACCTGCTTACGATCTCCAGTATCTTCAAAATTCAACTCTTTAATCATACTTGTTGTCTCCATTTTCTCATAGTTTGTATGTTGTTTTCCATTTCATCAACAAGTGTCTGTGCATCAGGAGCAATACAATCCCAGATTGGTTGAAGCATTTCAAACCAACTATCAATATGTGTATTTACTACAACAATTACATAAGCCCCTTTAGGATCAACATAAC
>NZ_WXYI01000068.1:0-536 GCF_009872315.1 Gordonia sp. YY1
GGCGGATTCAACTGGTCGTCGCAACACCATGATCATGGAGGTGTTCGCGGTGGCTACGGCGGACTGGAGTTGGAAGACCAGCGATGTGGCGGTAGGTGTTCGTCGGCAGTGGCGTGCTGATCGTGCACTTCGGCCGGCGATGCGATCGCCGGGGCGGCCGGAGCCGTCGCGGCAGGTGCAACGTGAGTTTTGGCGGGTGGTCGCGACGGGGGTGAGCACGGCGCAGGCATCGATCGCTGTCGGTGTGTCGGTGCCGGTGGGTACACGCTGGTTCCGCCACGCTGGCGGCATGAGGCCGCTGAGTCTGGATGAGCCTTCGGGCCGCTATCTATCGTTCGCCGAACGGGAAGAGATCGCGCTGCTACGCGCCCAGGATCGTGGGGTGCGTGAGATCGCACGGCGGATCGGGCGCAGTCCGGCCACGATCTCACGTGAGCTACGGCGCAACGCCGCAACCAGGAGCGGGAAGCTCGAGTATCGGGCGTTGGTGGCGCAGTGGAAAGCCCAGCAGGCCGCCAAGCGCCCAAAAACAGCGA
>NZ_WXYI01000069.1:0-5578 GCF_009872315.1 Gordonia sp. YY1
GACGCACGATCGGTAACCGCAACAACAAGAAGAACGGTCGCGGCTACGCCTTCGTTCATCACGCCGTTGATGACCACGATAGCGCCCCTTGGGGTGGTGGACTTCGGACCGGCGTGAGCCACGCGTTGTGATCAACGAGTCGTGGTGAATGTTAGGCGATTTGGCGTGTTTCGTCGACTGTTTCGGTGGCTTGATGTTTGGCGGCGATGACCTTGCGAAGTTCGGCCATGCTGATGTCGGAGAGGTAGCGGCGGGTGACTTGCCACTCGTCGTGGGCCTCGATCACGACCGCGGTCGCCAACCGCAGGAACGCGGCGGGGTTGGGGAAGATCTCGACGACATCGGCACGGCGTTTGATCTCCTTGTTGAGCCGTTCGATGGGGTTGTTGGACCAGATCTTCTGCCAGTGCGCGTGTGGGAACGCGGTGAACGCGAGCACGTCGGGTTTGGCATCGGCCATCATCGCCGCCACCTTCGGGAACGACGATTCCAGGGTGTCGGCGACCTGGTCCCACTGCGCGGCGACCTCGGCGGGCTCGGTGTGAGCGAAGATGGTCTTGACCGCCGCGGTCACCACGGGTGCCTGTTTTGCTGACACCGCACCGTGCAGGTTCCGCATGAAGTGAACCCGGCATCGCTGCCACGATGAGCCGGTGAACTGTTGGGCCACAGCGGCTTTCAATCCGGCGTGGGCATCGGAGATGACCAGATGCACCCCAGACAGACCCCGCGCTTTGAGGGAGGCGAGGAATTCACGCCAGAACTCGAAGGACTCCGAGTCGCCGACTGCGGTACCCAACACTTCACGGGTGCCGTCGATCGACACTCCCGTCGCCACGACCAACGCTTGCGACACCACGTGGGCACCGACGCGAACCTTGCAGAAAGTGGCATCGGCGAACACGTACGGGAACTCGGTGTGGGTCAGCGAGCGCTCGCGGAACGCGGCCACTTCCTGGTCGAGGCCGGCGCAGATGCGGGAGACTTCGGACTTGGAGATGCCCGAGGACACGCCGAGGGCGTTGACGAGGTCATCGACCGAGCGCGTGGACACGCCGTGGACGTAGGCCTCCATCACCACTGCGTGCAGTGCTTTGTCGATGCGTCTGCGTCGTTCGAGCAGGCTCGGGAAGAACGACCCGGATCGTAGCTTGGGGATCTTGACCTCGACATCACCCGAGGTCGTTGACACGGTCTTGGTGCGGTGGCCGTTACGGTGAGTCGAGCGTTCCGCGGAACGCTCATAGCGGCCGGCACCGATTTTCTCGCTGGCCTCGGCCTCGATCAGGGCTTGTAGGCCCGCTCGGATCAACTCGGCGAACACCGCGCCGGAATCAGCGGCCGTAAGTGCATCGAGCTGGGCGAGCAAGGCAGAATGATCGTGGGTCATCGCGTCGTGTGTCCTTCTGTTGAGTCACTGGGTAGGTAACTCACTGACCACTACGCGATGGCCCGCCTCAACAGGGGCACCGACACGCAACGTGACGGCCTCACCCCAGCCCCGAAACCCCACCACACCAGGGGACTCACCCATGACCCACCCGACTGGCCTACTCCGAGATCCTCGGCGACGAACGTAAAGAGACCGCCGCCGGATTCTGGTCGCGTGCGAACGCCTACTTCAACAGTCACGGAGTCACCGTCAAACAGGTACTCACCGACAACGGATCCTGCTACCGCTCACACCTTTTCAAGCAAACCCTGGGTCCCGAGATCACGCACAAACGTACCCGTCCGTACCGACCACAAACCAATGGCAAAGTCGAACGATTCAACCGGACGCTGAACCAGGAATGGGCCTACGCCCAGACCTACCTGTCAGACGAGGCCCGCGCCCAGACCTACCAGGACTGGGTTCATCACTACAATCACCACAGACCCGGCGGATTCAACTGGTCGTCGCAACACCATGATCATGGAGGTGTTCGCGGTGGCTACGGCGGACTGGAGTTGGAAGACCAGCGATGTGGCGGTAGGTGTTCGTCGGCAGTGGCGTGCTGATCGTGCACTTCGGCCGGCGATGCGATCGCCGGGGCGGCCGGAGCCGTCGCGGCAGGTGCAACGTGAGTTTTGGCGGGTGGTCGCGACGGGGGTGAGCACGGCGCAGGCATCGATCGCTGTCGGTGTGTCGGTGCCGGTGGGTACACGCTGGTTCCGCCACGCTGGCGGCATGAGGCCGCTGAGTCTGGATGAGCCTTCGGGCCGCTATCTATCGTTCGCCGAACGGGAAGAGATCGCGCTGCTACGCGCCCAGGATCGTGGGGTGCGTGAGATCGCACGGCGGATCGGGCGCAGTCCGGCCACGATCTCACGTGAGCTACGGCGCAACGCCGCAACCAGGAGCGGGAAGCTCGAGTATCGGGCGTTGGTGGCGCAGTGGAAAGCCCAGCAGGCCGCCAAGCGCCCAAAAACAGCGACGCTCGTGGCCCACGTCGAGTTGCGGGAGTACGTACAGCACCGCCTGGCCGGCGTTGTCCGCCGTCCCGATGGCACGATCGCTGCGGGCCCCACGCCACCACCGTGGAAGGGGCTTAACAAACCGCACCGTGCCGACCGGCGGTGGTCGCTGGCGTGGAGTCCAGAGCAGATCTCCCAGCGTTTGAAGGTCGACTTCCCCGATGATGAATCCATGCGTATCAGTCACGAGGCGATCTACCAGTCCCTGTTCATCGAGGGCCGCGGCGCGCTCAACCGTGAGCTGGTGGCGTGCCTGCGCACCGGACGTGCACTGAGGGAGCCGCGGGCCCGCTCGCGCAACAAGCCGCAGGGTCACGTCACCTCCGACGTCGTGTTCAGTCAGCGCCCTGCCGAGGCCGAGGACCGTGCCGTCCCCGGGCACTGGGAGGGTGATCTGATTATCGGAACTGGGAGATCGGCGATCGGCACTATCGTTGAACGTCGTAGTCGTGCAACACTTCTGGTGCATCTGCCACGCCAGAAGGGCGGGGGTGAGCAGCCGCCTGTGAAGAACGGGCCCGCACTCGGTGGCTACGGTGCCATCGCGATGAATGCAGGACTGACAGCGTCGATGGCCGTGCTGCCGCAGCAGTTGCGCAAAACGTTGACGTGGGATCGCGGCAAGGAACTGTCTGCTCACGCCCAGTTCGCGATGGACACCGGAACGCAGGTGTTCTTCGCCGATCCGCACTCACCGTGGCAGCGACCGTCGAACGAGAACACCAATGGTGTTCTGCGTCAATATTTTCCTAAGGGAACTGATCTGTCGCGGTGGTCAGCTGAGGACCTCGAGGCTATCGCCTACACCCTCAACAGCCGTCCTAGAAAAGTCCTCAACTGGAAGACCCCCGCCGAAGTCTTTGGCGAACAACTACACTCGGTACAACAACCCGGTGTTGCATCGACCGATTGAACGCGCCCAGTACACTTCAAAGGATTTCGCGATACTCTGCGCAGCTCTGGGCGTTGTCCAGTCTATGGGCGCGGTGGGGTCAAGTGCCGATAACGCGCTCGCCGAATCGTTCAACGCCAGCCTCAAACGCGAGATCCTGCAGGACCGCAGCCAGTGGCCCGACGCTGCTACCTGCCGCCGCGACGTGTTCCGCTGGCTGGTCCGCTACAACCTCCGACGACGGCACTCCCGCTGCGCTATTCCAGCCCGGCCAGCTACGAAAACACCACACATTCGCTACGCTGTCAGAAGCTGCCTAATCCAAATCCCGTGTCCACCATCCGGGGTCAAGGCCCAGCTTCCGAGTTCTCGGTAAGCAGAAATGATGTCCATACGGTCCTTCGCAGACTTCAATGGAACTCCCGGGCGGTGATGGTGATCGGTTGGCACCTTCACCGTCATCGCCTGGGCCTTCAGTTCCGGGTCGACACGACGAACACAGGGTGGGGACTTTTATCTGGCCACCAGCGGGGACCTCGACCTGGCCACCAGTGGGGACTTTCTCATGGCCATGGACAAGATGCCGAGTTCATCGGCAATCTGCGTGATCGTTGTGCCCTCGGTGTCTCGGTACAGCTCTACCGCGTCCCGTTTGAACTCGTCGGGATAATTCTTCCTTGCCATCGGTGTCGATCATCTCGCTTCCCCCGCCAATCTTGCGGGATTCAGCGTGTCCAACACCCGGGGTCAGGGTCCTCCTCCATCGTCACATCCAACCGAGAACCCGCCGTATGGCTCACCATGACCGCCGACGCGCTACTGGCCCAATCGGCCATCGACCGACTCACCTCACGCGCGCACACCCTCGTCATCGAAGGCCCCTCCTACCGCCAACGACACCGACCCGGACTTGACCGACCCAACCCCGCAGAGCATCCTCAATAACGCGCCAAGGTGGTCCCATCCTCGTGGCAATCCAGGCGGTCCCATAGCAGTGGCAAATGACATACGGTGATCGAGCATCCGCCGGGCGCCGAAACCCAGGGGGACTGGGTGGAGCTGCCTGATCCTCCTGCCGAATGGGGGTGGGCGTGAACATCGTCACGGCCGAGTCAACGGACAAAATGAAGGACCACCAGCGCGACGCGCCGGTGGTCCCATAACTGGCAATCCAGGTGGTCCCATCCCTATGGCAAACAATCAGCCCAGGTGGTCCCTTCACGGTGGCAAATGACACCGTATTGGCCCGGTCGGTCGCGGTTGCACAGTCGGTGCATACCGGACGCAAGTCGCGCGCCCGGATCTGCCGGGTCAACGTTTGATATGACTGCCGGTAGCCGAGGTCCTCGAGTTCGTCGCACAACGTGCGCGCCCACAGATGCGGATCCTCCATCAGCCGCGCGGTCACGTAGTCGACAAACTCGCCGAACGGATCGACCTGGGGTTTGGCCCGGACTCCCGGCGTGGTCGTCTCGTTGAGATAGTTGCGGATCGTGCGACGGTTGCAGCCCAGGTGCCGGGCAATCGCCGAGATCGTCCATCCCTGCTTTCGCAGGGCATGTGCTTCCACGGATTCTCCTTGTGTGAGCATGAACGAGCGGGTCTCCCTCGAAGGCTGATGTGTGGTCAGAGACCATCAGCATCGAGGAAGGCCCGCCCTGTTGGCGGTGCCACACAAGTGAGCAGTTTCAGTTAGCAGGACTGGGCAGTTTCAATGAGCGCCGTCACTGGTGCCGGCGGGGGCGATGGCGCCCAGTC
Organism: Gordonia sp. YY1; assembly: GCF_009872315.1. NCBI lineage: Bacteria > Bacillati > Actinomycetota > Actinomycetes > Mycobacteriales > Gordoniaceae > Gordonia > Gordonia sp. YY1. Next base: position 5,108 of record NZ_WXYI01000069.1, read on the forward strand.
GTGACGCCGACCGCTACTTCGTCCAGGACAAGTCATGCGCTTCGGCTGTGGGTGTGGGGTTGGTTTAGGAGGTGAGTCGGACGGTGAGTGTGCGGACATGGCTCATCGGTGTGGCCTCGTCGAGTACGTGTTGCGACATACGTTTCGAGCCCCCGCGCACCAAAAGACCGCCCCGCGGCAGAAGCCACGGGGCGGTGTGTTCTTCTGTGAAGCGCTCAAGCGGTAGCTTCGTCTGATCCGGACTCGATCGATCCGGTGACCAGTTCGCCGACGATGTCGGTAATGATTGCGCCCACGATAGCCTCGGCCATGATGGTGCCCCCTTCGATGTTGTGTGCTGATGACTGCGAATGTGGAGCGCTGGCTGCGATGTCCACCTCGCAAACTCTACGACTCGAGCCCCCGCGCACCAAAAGACCGCCCCGCGGCAGAAGCCACGGGGCGGTGTGTTCTTCTGTGAAGCGCTCAAGC
>NZ_WXYI01000069.1:5588-7435 GCF_009872315.1 Gordonia sp. YY1
CGTACTTCTTCCGCTTCTCTGGCATCGTGCTCCTCATTATCGATGCCTCTACGGTTCGGGGGGAACCTCACACCGACACATCAAACGACACCGGCGTCTTCCACAACACCACATCATCACCAGACACCCCGAACAACGACTGCATCCACCCCAACCGATTCACCACCGCCCCATGCGACACCGTCACCCCCTTCGGACGACCCGTCGACCCAGACGTGAACAACGTGTACACACCCACCAACGGCGACAACACCCCCACCTCATCCACCACCTCACCCAACCTGAATCACCCCAGGTTTGATGCCGCTTCCTTCTGAGTCAGGAAGGATGGGCACATGCCTAAGAAAATCGATCCGGAGGTCCGTTCGAGGGCCTTGCGGTTGCTGGAGGCCCACGGCGGCGAGTACACGTCGTTGACTGCCGCGGCCGAAGCGATCGCCAAGCAGGTCGGTGTCGGCGGGGAGACGGTACGTCGATGGGCCGTACAAGCCCAGATCGATGCCGGCGCCCGCTCCGGGACCACTACGAAGGAGTCCGCCGAGATCAAGCGCCTCAAGGCCGAGAACAAGCAGTTACGAGAAGACGTTGCCATTCTGAAAGCAGCGACAACTTTCTTCGCGGGGGAACTCGACCCCCGCAACCGATGATCGTGGCGTTCATAGATCAGATGCGCGCCAACGGGTTTGCGGTCGAGTCGATCTGCCGGGTCCTGCGTGGGCAGGGCTGCCAGATTGCCGCACGAACCTACCGGGCATGGCGATCACGCACGCCTGCCGCACGGACGGTCTCTGATGCCCACGTCGTCGATGCGGTGCGCACTGTCGTCTGGCGCACCGGTGACGACGGCCGGCGGAAGATGACTCCCGAGGGCCTCTACGGGCGGGTGAAGATGCGCGCCCATCTGCATCGCACAACTCTGCCTGGGGTGTCCTATGGTGCCGTTGATCGAGCGATGAAAGTGTTAGGCCACCAAGGAATTCGACGGTCGAAGGGAGTCCGAACGACCGTCAGATCCGCTGATGGTGTCCGCGCGGAGGATCTGTTGAACCGACAGTTCAGTGCTGCCGAACCGAACCGGGTTTGGGTGACCGATTTCACCTACTGCCGGACCTGGGCTGGGTGGGTGTATGTGGTGTTCATCATCGACGTGTTCTCCCGTCGAATCGTGGCATGGCATGCCTCGACATCGAAGTCGGTGGAGTTGGTGACAGTCCCGCTTCGGATGGCACTGTGGCAGCGCAATCGGGAAGGGCATCCGGTGAAAGCTGCTGAGCTTATTCATCATTCGGATGCCGGAAGTCAGTACACATCGGTTACACTGACTGAGCGTCTGCGACTCGAAGACATCGCAGCGTCGATCGGATCGGTCGGGGACGCCTACGACAACGCGCTGGCCGAGTCGGTGAACGGCTTGTACAAGACCGAGTGCATCCGGACCACGATCTTCCACTCCGGCCCGTACCGGACGATCTCCGACGTCGAGTTCGCGACCGCTGGTTGGGTCGACTGGTACAACAACAGCAGGTTGCACTCGAGTATTGGCCAGATTCCCCCGACCGAGTTCGAAACGCTCCACTACGCTGGCCTCGGCCCCGAGGACCAGCCCACATTGGAGGCGGCACAAAACCTGGGGTGATTCATCCTGATCATCGACGACTTCGCACTCAGAGCGCTCGACGCGACCGAAACCAACGACTTCTACGAACTCATCGTCGAACGCCACCAGCAGACCAAGACCACCATCGTCACATCCAACCGAGAACCCGCCGAATGGCTCACCATGACCGCCGACGCGCTACTGGCCCAATCGGCCATCGACCGACTCACCTCACGCGCGCACACCCTCG
>NZ_WXYI01000069.1:7445-8755 GCF_009872315.1 Gordonia sp. YY1
CTGTGGTTCCCCCGGAATCGTGGAGGACTCCTCTATGCGGCTTCGGGCTCGGTGACTGCGGTGTTCTCGTAGTCGACCGGACTCATCATCCCGATCGCGCTGTGGCGACGCTGGTGATTGTAGAAGCCGTAGCACCACTCCAACACGACCGCCTGCGCCTCCATGATAGTATGGAACTCGTTGCGTGACAACACTTCCCACTCCAAAGAAGAGAAGAATGCCTCCGCTGCGGCGTTGTCGAAACACGATCCGACCCGGCCCATCGACTGCCGGATACCCATCTTCTGGCACAGCCTGGTGAACCGTTTCGCGGTGTACGTCGACCCACGATCGGTGTGGAAAATCAGCTTCTGCGCATCGTCATCACGCCATATCGCCTGCATACCGCCCCGCGTGGCGACCGCCATCTCGATCGCCGCACACGCCAACGCTGCATCCGGGTGACGACTGGTGGCCGCCCCCAGCAGGCGGCGACTGTAGAGGTCGATGACCGTGGCCAGATACAGCTTGCCCGCCGCGGTCGGGATCTCGGTGATGTCGCCGACCCACCGCTGATCGGGGCACTGTGCGGTGAAATCGCGACCCAACAAATCGGGGAACTTCGGGGCGGTCTTGTCCTGACGGGTCAGCCCGTTGCGCCGGCGGATCCGCCGCGCGACCAGGCCCTGACGACACATCGAATCAGCGACAGTCTTCTCGGTCACCGTCCACCCGTCAGCACGCAGATCCGCATGCAGGCGCGGTGACCCGTGCAGGCCGCGGGCCTTGTCGAACGCCACCGCCACGGCCCGGTCGATGGTGTCCCGGCGATAGTCGCGGGTGGTGTGCAAACCCGTTGCCGCACCCGGCGATTGGGTCCGCTTATGCCATTTGTAGAACCACGCCTCGCTGACCCCGAGCAGCCGGCAGGACACCGCGTGTGGCACCCGATAGTTGGTCCTCTGGTCGGCGATAAAGCGTGCCACGCTCACTTCGTCGCCTCCTTCACCCACAGGACCACTGATCGCTTGAGGACATCACGCTCCATGCGCAGCTCGGCGACCTCGTCACGCAACCGTTTGAGCTCAGCAGCGTCATCAACGGTCAGCTCGCCGCGGCCCTCCCGCTCGGCGCGCGCCCGGTTGACCCAGTTACCCAAGGTGCCCTCGTTGACCCCCAGGTCTCGAGCGACCTGGGCGATCGGCTTACCTGTCTCCTCGACGATCCGGACCGCCCCATCACGAAACTCCCGGTCGTACTTCTTCCGCTTCTCTGGCATCGTGCTCCTCATTATCGATGCCTCTACGGTTCGGGGGGAACCTCACACCGAC
>NZ_WXYI01000069.1:8765-9825 GCF_009872315.1 Gordonia sp. YY1
AACGCCCAGAGCTGCGCAGAGTATCGCGAAATCCTTTGAAGTGTACTGGGCGCGTTCAATCGGTCGATGCAACACCGTGGAACACTGCACCGGTCAGGCCCTTGCGCAGCGCCGCAGCGGCTTTGAGGGCGTCTTCGACCAGTTCGGTGCGCATATGATCGGCGATCGCCCACCCCGCGACCCGGCCGGAGAAGCAGTCGATCACCGTCGCCAGATACAGATTCGACCCGGTGGCCAACGGCAGATAGGTGATGTCGCCGACATACTTAACGTTCGGTGCCGCGGCGGTGAAATCCCGTTTCAGCAAGTCCGGGACCTTCTGGTTCGCTGGATCCGGCGTGGTGGTCTTGACCCGCCGTCGCCGCCGGTAGCCGGCGATCCCGGCGCTGCGCATCACCCGGGCCACCCGCTTGTGGTTGACCCGCTCACCTTCGGGAGCACCGTCGTTGAGTTCAGCGGTGATCCGCGGCGCCCCGTAGGTGTTGTCTTCGTCGTGCACGGTGCGGATCCGGGCTTCCAGCTCCTGGTCAGCGGCGATGCGGGCAGCTCGGCCGTCGGCGCCGGCCAGCCAGGCATAAAACGACGATCGCGCGACCTCGACGATCGCGCATAGCCACTTCACCGGGTAGGCGTCGCAGTGGTCGGCGACGAACTGAAAGCGGCTCACCAGTTCGTCTCCCCGGCGAAATATTTGGCCGCCGACCGCAGGATGTCACGCTCGGTGGCCAACCGAGTCTTGTCAGCCCGCAACGCCTGGTTCTCGGCCCGTAGCCGGGCCAGCTCCTGGTCAGGGCTCTCGACACCCGCTGGGGCTGCACCCGCCGCAGTCGGGTTGCGGTGCCGGATCGGCACACCAGCGCTCTTACACCACGCCGACAGCGTCACCCCAGAGATGCCGAGTTCATCGGCAATCTGCGTGATCGTTGCGCCCTCGGTGTCTCGGTACAGCTCTACCGCGTCCCGTTTGAACTCGTCGGGATAACTCTTCCTTGCCATCGGTGTCGATCATCTCGCTTCCCCCGCCAATCTTGCGGGATTCAGCGTGTCCAACACCCGGGGT
>NZ_WXYI01000069.1:9835-10382 GCF_009872315.1 Gordonia sp. YY1
GTCGACTACGAGAACACCGCAGTCACCGAGCCCGAAGCCGCATAGAGGAGTCCTCCACGATTCCGGGGGAACCACAGGGGCGAAGTCTTCGCCGACGATGTCGTTGCCGCCGCACTCATCGACCGCCTCGTCCACCACGCCGAGGTCATCACCATCGACGGCGACTCCTACCGCACCAAGACCCGACGACAACTCGTCAACGCCGACCAGTAACCACACCAAAAGGGGGTCAAATTTCAACCGTCGATAAGGGGTCAGTTTTCGGCCGCCGTTGACAGATAGCCGTTTGCGCGGTCTCGATGGTGTCGAAGGCGCCAGTCTCGTCGAGAAGCTCCCGGCGCAATGTGCGATGGAATCGTTCGATTTTGCCGGTCGTGGTCGGTGACCGGCGTTTGGTCAACCGCGCGGTGATGCCGTACTCGCGACACGTCCGCTCGAAGAGCACCTCAACCGGCAACGGCCGCGTGTGTCTGTGGTTCCCCCGGAATCGTGGAGGACTCCTCTATGCGGCTTCGGGCTCGGTGACTGCGGTGTTCTCGTAGTCGAC
>NZ_WXYI01000069.1:10392-10545 GCF_009872315.1 Gordonia sp. YY1
GTCGACTACGAGAACACCGCAGTCACCGAGCCCGAAGCCGCATAGAGGAGTCCTCCACGATTCCGGGGGAACCACAGTGTCGGCGGGGAGACGGTACGTCGATGGGCCGTACAAGCCCAGATCGATGCCGGCGCCCGCTCCGGGACCACTACG
>NZ_WXYI01000069.1:10555-10701 GCF_009872315.1 Gordonia sp. YY1
CGGTTGCTGGAGGCCCACGGCGGCGAGTACACGTCGTTGACTGCCGCGGCCGAAGCGATCGCCAAGCAGGTCGGTGTGAGGTTCCCCCCGAACCGTAGAGGCATCGATAATGAGGAGCACGATGCCAGAGAAGCGGAAGAAGTACG